>JAFZOE010000050.1 GCA_017552845.1 Clostridia bacterium | reverse complement strand
GCTCAAGGAAATGGGCGGTGCCCTCCGGAATCTTGACATACTTGCCGTTTGCCTTACCGAGATAATTATCTATCGATCCGTATTTTACGGCAAAAACAGCATAAGCCGAATCATAACCGGCTTTGGGAGCTACTCTGATTTCGAGGCCTGAAGAATGCTTGCCGCAGAAAATGCTTTCGCCGAGTTTTTCGTCTTTATACTCTTTATACTTCATCTTCCGCATCCTCGCTTTCCACTGCCTCAAGCATATATATTTTATCTATTGAAAGCAGCTTTGCCGCTTCGCAGACCTCTTCTTTGGTTACTTTATCGTAACCGTCAGCTGTCTCCTCTGGGGTCATTATATTATCTTCTAGAATGAACGATTTATACCAGCCGCAAACAGCTTCAGGTGTAGAGAGAGTAAGCCCTTCCCTGAGTGACCGTTTGGAAGCGGCGAGCGTTTCGTCATCAAATTTGCCTTTTCTGACATCGTCAAGCTGATTAATAATTGCGGTGGAAACCTGCTTCTCTTTATCTGTATCTATGCCGCTCTGGACAAAGATAATACCTTTAGAAGAAACAAGTGACGCACTGCAGTAATAAGCGAGGCTCATCTTTTCGCGGACATTGGCAAAGAGCTTTGAATATGTGCCGCCGCCGAATATATCGCACATTACGCGAAGCGGGAAATAATTATCATATCTGTCTTCACTGCCGGTGCGGAAGCCGAAAACAAGTTTACCCTGCTTCATCGGGAACTGCTCAACTCCCCTGCGAAAATGCTGACCTTTCTTGAAGAATATGGTATTGATTTCACATGGATCTCTGTCAACAGTTTTGAACTGTTTGGAGAAAAGACGGTTGATTTTTGTGATATCCGCACAGCCGACCGTCGTAATCTGGATAACGGCAGTTTTAAGCAAATTCTTCCATGCCGCAAAGATATCGGCCATTTTAACATTCTCGACCTCTTCGACGGTGCCATATTCGCTCCTGCCGAAGGGCTCGTTAGCGCACATGAGTTCGGTGCATTTTTTAAGAGCGTAGTATCTCTTATTGTCAAGTTCTGCAAGGATATTATTTATGAGAAGGCGTTTTTCGCTCTTGAGCGCATCCTTCCCGAAGCTTGAACCCTTGACATTGGGATTGAAAATCAAATCACAGAGAAGCTTTGCGCATTCATCGGTAATGCTCTCATCTTCAAGCGCAAATCTGTCATCAAGGCACGTGACAGAAAGGGACAGCACCTGCGCATCGCCGATTTTTCTGACACTGCATCCGAGGGAAGCGCCGTAAAGCTCATCGAGCTTTGCGTTAAGAGAAGTAAAATCGGGATAATCCTTGCATGAGCGGGAAAGAAGGCCAATAAGCAGAGCATTAGCCGCCGCATTTTCATCAAGAGGAACAGCCATCGAAATATCGATGATGTTGGTCTTATATTTATCTGTCTTTACGCTGACAACCCTGACGCCGGGTGCAGCGGTTTTGGTTTTGAACATTTACACACTTCCTGACCGATTATATTTATAATTCGCCGAGCGGTTTAAAGCCGCAGAAAGTAAATAATTACAGATTAAACATCACATTCGATAAGCTGGTCGTAAGTCTCTCTCTTGATGACTTCTCTAGCCTTTCCGTTCTTTACGAAAACTACGGGCAGGCGGGGAATTCTGTTATAATTTGAAGCCATTGAATAATTATATGCGCCGGTGGAAAGAACTGCAAGAATATCGCCGGGCTCAACGGGCTGAAGGCGGGTCCATTCCTGAATAAGGTCGCCGCTCTCGCAACATTTACCCGCAACTGTTACTGTCCAGTCTCTCTTTTCGCTCGCTTTATTTGCGCAGACGACTTCATAGGTGGACTGATAAAGAGCGTATCTCGGGTTGTCGCCCATACCGCCGTCAACAGAAATGTATGTTCTGACATCGGGAATATCTTTTACGCAGCCAACAGTATAAAGAGTAAGACCTGCGGCTCCGACTATTGAGCGACCGGGCTCAATGAGAATAAACGGAGTTTTAAGACCGAGCTCTGCGGCATAGGAATTGACCGCAAGACTTACCTTACGCATATAGTCACTGTAAGCTCTGGGTCTGTCGCTCTTGAGATATTTGATACCGAAACCGCCGCCGAGGTTGAGTTCATCGAGCTCAACGCCAGTCTCATCCTTAACCTGCTTGAAAAGATCAAGCATAACATTAGCTGCGAGCTCGAACGGGTCGAGGTCAAATATCTGGGAGCCGATATGGCAGTGAAGACCGCGCAGATTGATATGGCTCATGCTGAGCGCTTCTTTGATACTCTCGAGAGCCTCGCCGGTCTCAAGCGCAAATCCGAATTTGGAATCTATCTGACCGGTTTTGACGAAGGAATGGGTGTGAGCGTCAATACCGGGCTTTATTCTGAGCATAATACCGACTTTCTTGTCTCTTGAAGCCGCGATTTCATTGAGCGTGTGAAGCTCGGTGAGATTGTCGACAATAATTCTGCCTACATTATTCTCAACAGCCATAACAAGCTCGTCATAGGTCTTATTGTTGCCGTGGAAAACGATATTCTCCATCGGAAAATCAACTGAGAGAGCCGTATAGAGTTCGCCGCCCGAAACAACGTCAAATCCGCATTTCTCATCGGCAACGATTCTTGCCATTTCCTTGCAGCAGAATGCTTTTGAAGCATAGACTACAAGTCCGTTTCCGCCGTATTCGTCATCAATTGACTTTTTGAATTCTCTGAGATTCTTACGGATTTCGTTTTCATCATAGGCATAGAGCGGCGTGCCGAACTGCTTGACAAGCTCGACAGTGTCATAACTGCCTATTGTAAGATGGCCGCGTTCGTTTACCGAGATACAATCTGATACATACATAATTTTACACCTCTGTTGAGTTAATAATTAACGATTTAAGTTCTTCGACGCCCGCTCCCGTTACCGAGGAGAATTCCACTTTCGGAATATCGGCGAATGACGAGAGCTCCTTTTCGATTTCGGAGCGTCGCTTTTCGGTTTCGCTCTTATTGAGCTTATCAGACTTTGTGAGAGCGATGACAAACGGAGTTTCCGATTCTCTCAGGAATCTCAGCATCGTCATATCGTCCTCAGTTGGTTTATGGCGCATATCAAGAAGCTGAATTACAAGAGCGATATTCCTGCCGGAGCGGAAGTAGCCTTCCATAAGCTCTGCCCAGCGCTCTTTCTCGCCTCTGTTGCGTTTGGCATAGCCGTAACCGGGAAGGTCGGCAAAATATACGCCGTCGCCCTTAAAGAAATTTACAGTGATTGTCTTGCCTGGAGTTGAGCTTACCCTTGCAAGACTCTTCCGATTGAACAGCTTATTTATCAGCGATGATTTACCTACATTTGACTTACCCGAGAAAACTATTTCGGGAAGACTGCTTTCGGGAAGCTGGGATGAAGTGCCGTAGGCAGCGGTAAATTCGACTATATCAAATCTCATGTCGCTCACCTTCTGCCGAAGCCGATTACAGCCTCATTCCAGACCTGATCGACAGTCTTCACAGGCTTGAACTTGACTTTCTCTTTGACCTTGCTGTCAACTTCATCAAGATCGGAAACATTTTCATAAGGGATAATCACGGTTTTTATTCCGGCTCTGTAAGCCGCCATCGATTTCTCTTTGAGGCCTCCTATTGGTAGAACTCTGCCGCGAAGGGTGATTTCACCGGTCATCGCGATATCGCTCCTGACCTTCTTACCGGTTAGCGCGGAAACAAGCGAAGTGGCAATCGTGACTCCTGCGCTCGGGCCGTCCTTAGGTGTTGCACCGTCCGGAACGTGAATATGAATATCGTTGTTCTTGTAGAAATCTTTGTTTATGTTGAGCTCGTCCGCCTTCGAGCGGATAAAGCTGACTGCAGTCCTTGCGCTCTCGCGCATTACATCGCCGAGGGAACCGGTGAGCTCAAGTTTTCCGGTGCCGTCGAGAACTGCGGATTCGATTTCAAGCATTTCACCGCCGACGCTTGTCCAGGCAAGCCCATTGACTATGCCGACCTCATCGCCGTGTTTGTAATCCTCTTCTTTATACTTTCGCGAACCGAGATATTTTTCAATATCTTCTGGTTTAACAGAAATCTTCGAAGCCTTGCCCTCGACTATCTCTGCCGCGCATTTTCGGCAGATTGCGGCAATCTTCTGCTCGAGGAGTCTGACACCCGCCTCTTTTGTATAGCCGTCAATAATAAGCTTGAGGGCTTTGTCGGTGATACGGAGCATTGAAGGCGTAAGGCCGTGGCGTTTGAGCTGCTTCGGAATAAGATGTTTCTTCGCTATGTTGAATTTCTCTTCGTAAGTATAACTGTCGAGCTCAATTATCTCCATTCTGTCCTGAAGCGGCTCGGGAATATTTGCGCGGACGTTTGCGGTGGTTATAAACAGAACTCTGCTTAAATCATAGGGAAGATCGATATAATGATCATTGAATTCAAAATTTTGCTCAGGATCAAGCACTTCGAGAAGGGCGCTGGTCGGATCGCCTTTATAATCTGCTGAGAGTTTATCGACCTCATCAAGCAGGATTACGGGGTTGCTCGTTTTGGCTTTTCTGAGTGCATCTATTATTCTACCGGGCATGGAGCCGATATAGGTGCGCCTGTGGCCTCTGATTTCAGCCTCATCCTTGACACCGCCGAGAGCGATCCTGACATACTCCCTGCCCGTTGCTCTCGCAACGGATTTCGCCACTGAAGTTTTACCGACTCCGGGAGGACCGGCGAGGCAGATTATCTGGCCTCTGATATCCGGGGCAATGGAAGAAACGGCGAGATATTCAAGAATACGTCGTTTGACTTTTTCAAGACCGTAGTGATCCTTTTCGAGAATCTGTCTCGATTTCTCTATATCATTGATTTCTTCGGAATAAATTCCCCAGGGGAGCTCAAGACAAGTTTCGATATATGTTCTGGATACCATTGCATCGGGCGAGGTGGAAGACATTTTTTCGAGCCTCACGCACTCCTTGAGAAGCTTTTCCTTGACCTCATCACTTGCTTTGAGAGCCTTGATTTTCTCCTTATACTTTACAATATCTTCATCAGCGGCTTCACCGTTGAGCTCTTCATTTATGGTTTTAATCTGCTCCTGCAGATAGTATTCTCTCTGATTGCGGTCCATCTTTTCCTGAACCTTTTCGGATATTTCGCTTTCGAGAGAGAGAAGATATGTTTCACGGGCAAGCAGAACATTCATATCAAGCAGACGGTCGAGAGGATCGAGATTCTCGAGCATCTTCTGCCTGTCTTCAAATTCAATCATTATGTTGCCGGCAATGTAATCGGCAAGCTCGCCGGGATCCCGCATCTCCATAACGGTTGAATATATATCATCGGGCATTCTCGGCGAAACCTCGGCATAGGCGGCGAATTCATCCTTCGCCTCTCTGACAAGAGCAGTAGCATAGGCTCCTTCAGTTCTCTTGAGAGAAACAGTTGCAACAGGAGAAACGTCGGCTACGAGATATTCACCTGAGGTATCAAGCTTATTCATCCTCGCTCTTGTGAGCCCCTGCACTGAAACATGAATCAATTCCTTCTTGCCGGGAACACGGAGCACCTGCTCCACTCTCGCGATAACGCCGATTTTGAATAAATCGGATGAGGACGGATAATCCTCGGATAAGGTTTTCTGGGTTACGAAAAAGACGGTTCTGTCAGTATCGAGAGCGCGTCTTATCGCGGCAGTGGATTTATCCCTGCCTATATCGAAATGCAGCAACTGCTCCGGGAAAATGACAAGTCCCCTGAGCGCTATCGCTGGCAATATCATTCTTTCGGGTTTTCTTTCCATGGTTAATCCTTTTCTCTTTCTTTTCTGAGATATGCACCCTCCGGCACATTTTCATCACAATCAAAAGTAAACTTCATCATCGGGTGAGGAGCATTGTCAATGCTCTCCCCTTCTTCATTTTTCAGATTCTTCACCTTAACGGTAAAAGGCTCACTGCCGGGAGTCATAACT
>JAFZOE010000049.1 GCA_017552845.1 Clostridia bacterium | reverse complement strand
TGAAGGAGGTGCAAAGTAATGAAATTACATGATCTTGCACCCGCTAAGGGCTCTGTCAAAGAGCGCAAGCGTATAGGCCGCGGCCCCGCTTCGGGCCAGGGCAAAACCGCGGGTAAGGGCCACAAGGGCCAGCTCGCCCGTGCAGGCAGAGGTCAGAGAGCCGGCTTCGAAGGCGGCCAGATGCCTCTCCAGAGACGCGTTCCCAAGCGCGGATTCAACAATATATTTGGCACAGAGTTCGCTATCGTAAACGTAGCTACTCTCGATAAGTATTTCGACGACGGTGCAACTGTTACCGTAGATTCGCTTCTTGAGAAAGGTATTCTCAGCAAGACGTTAGACGGCGTCAAGATCTTAGGTCAGGGCGAGATTTCCAAGAAACTCACCGTTCAGGCAAATGCTTTTTCAGAAAGCGCCAAGTCCAAGATCGAAGCTGCCGGAGGAAAGGCAGAGGTGATCTGATTTGTTCCAGACCATTATTAACGCTTGGAAAATTGCCGATCTCAGGAAAAAGATGATCTTCACCGCTCTTATCGTCCTGATATTCAGAGTAGGTTCGGCTATCCCCGTTCCCTTCACCAATATCGGCGAGGCGGGCATCATCGATCCCAACGCAAACAACTTCATGAACTATCTCTCAATGATGACAGGTGATGCGTTCAACTACGGCACTATCTTTGCCATGTCGATCACACCCTACATCAACAGCTCGATTATCATGCAGCTGCTTGCAGTAGCAATTCCCGCTCTCGAGAGATTGCAGCAGGAGGGCGAAGAGGGCAGAAAGAAGATTGCTTCAATCACCCGTTTTGTTACCATCGTGCTCGGTCTTCTCCAGTCCACCGCTTATTATTTCTATCTTCGCAGCCAGGGTTATATCACTACCGACGCTGCCGGAAATAATTACACCGGATTTGCTGCAGTATTCCAGGCAATCGTAATTATTCTCTGCTTCACAGCAGGAACGGCCCTTATTATGTGGCTCGGCGAAAGAATCAACGATAAGGGCATCGGTAACGGCATTTCGATTATCCTTTTTGCCGGTATCGTAGCAAGAATTCCCACTCTTCTCACCTCACTCTACGCTCCGAAGTCGGGCTATATCCATTACGGCGGTCCGTATTACTGGCTCACTCCGCTCGTAGGCGTAATCCTCCTTCTCATGATTGCTTACATCGTGTGGATGGATAACGCGGAGAGAAGAATTCCGATTCAGTATGCCAAGAGAGTTGTCGGCAGAAAGATGTATGGCGGCCAGAATACTCATATGCCCATCAAGGTCAATATGAGCGGCGTTATGCCCATCATCTTCGCTTCCTCAATCCTTTCTCTTCCCCCGACAATCAAGATGTTTATCGGCAACAAGATTAAGGAAAACAGCGGCTGGGATAAATTCTTCAATCTCTTCAACGGAGATCACTGGGCATACGCAATCATCTATTTCGTATTTATCCTTGCTTTCGCATACTTCTATGCGAGCATCCAGTATAACCCGATTGAAATGTCAAAGAACATCCGTGAAAACGGCGGTTCAATCCCCGGCATCCGTCCCGGCGAGCCCACCGCGAGATACATCGGCAAGATCATCAACAGAATCACTCTTCTCGGTGCTCTGCTTCTGAGCGTTGTCGCTCTCTTCCCGATCGTCTTCTCACAGGTTTCGACCTTCGCGCTCAACAAGGCGGGCTATTCCGCGGGCCTCAACGTTTCACTCGGCGGAACCTCAATCATCATTCTTGTCGGCGTTGCTCTTGAAACAGTCAAGCAGCTTGAGAGCCAGATGATGATGAGACACTATAAGGGATTCCTTGATTAATATGGAAGCCCGTTGGAGCAGAAAGCTGCTCGTTAAACTCGGAGGAACAGCATGATAGAGCTCAAAACATCAAGCGAATTAAAGCAGATGATGGAGGCGTGCAAAATTGCCGCCGGAGCATTGAAAGCGGCGGGCGAAGCGGTCAAACCCGGTGTTTCAACCGCGTATGTTGATTCGGTAGCCCACGAATATATCGTGAAACACGGGGCAGTCCCCACGTTTCTCGGCTACAACGGATTCCCCGCTGCATCATGCATTTCCATAAATGACGAGGTCATTCACGGCATCCCGAGCAAGAGCCGTATCATTCAGGAAGGCGATATCGTCTCCGTTGATACCGGCGCCACCTACAAGGGCTTTGTCGGAGATAATGCTGCCACATTTGCGGCGGGCGAGATTTCACCCGAAGCACAGCGGCTGTGTGACGCCACAAGAGAATCTCTTTATGAGGGAATCAAAATGGCTGTCGCAGGCAACAGAATCGGCGACATCGGCTCAGCAATCCAGAGGTATTGCGAGGAGAGAGGCTTCTCCGTGGTCCGCGAATTCACAGGTCACGGCTGCGGAAGAGTTATGCATGAAGACCCCAGTGTTCCGAACTACGGAACCCCCGGCAGAGGCGTGCGCCTGCAGGCCGGCATGACAATAGCCATAGAGCCCATGATAAATATGGGCGCTGCAAGAATCAGACAGCTGCCTGACGGCTGGACAATCAAAACCGGAGACGGAAAACCGTCGGCTCATTTCGAGCACACGATCGCCATCACTTCAAACGGTCCCGTCATTCTCACACAGATCTGAGGAGAATGAGAGATGCTTGAAAAAGGCAGAGTGGTTAAAAGTCTCGCAGGCAGAGACAGCGGATATCTTCTCGCCGTTATTTCGGCGGATGACAAGACCGCCCAAGTCTGCGACGGAAAAGAACGTCCCCTCAGCAGACCGAAAAGAAAAAACATACGCCATATAGAGCCTCTCGCAAGAATCCTTACCGAGGATGAAATGAGAAGCGACAGGGCGCTCAAAAAGGCGCTCGCGTGTGTGAAAAACGGATTATAATGAACGATCAGGAGGTGTTGTTATGTCGAAGCAGGACATGATCGAAATCGAAGGTACCGTAGTTGAAGCGTTACCGAACGCGACCTTCCAGGTTGAACTGGAAAACGGTCACAGAATTATGGCACATATTTCCGGCAAGCTCAGGATGAACTACATCCGCATCCTTCCCGGAGATAAGGTTACAGTGGAAATGTCGCCATACGACCTTTCAAAGGGCCGTATCACATGGCGCTCTAAGTAAAATCAAGGAGGTATTCTAATATGAAAGTCAGACCTTCTGTTAAGAAAATGTGCGAAAAATGCAAAATCATCAAGCGCAAGGGAAAAGTAATGGTTATCTGTGAAAATCCCAAGCACAAACAGCGTCAGGGTTAATCCCGACGAAACCTAATTTGGAGGTGCAACTGACAAATGGCGCGTATATCAGGTGTTGACCTGCCCAGAGATAAGAGAATAGAGATCGCTCTCACTTATATCTACGGCATCGGTCGCAAAACAGCAAGCGACATTATTGCAGCAACCGGCGTTGATCCCGACCTCAGAGTCAAGGATATGACCGAAGACGACGTTTCGAAGCTTCGTGAATACATTGACCACAATGTCAAAGTTGAAGGTGATCTTCGCAGAGAAACAGCTTTCGATATCAAGAGACTTATCGAAATCGGCTGCTACCGCGGTGTCCGTCACCGCAAGGGTCTCCCCGTAAGAGGCCAGCGTTCCAAGACAAACGCAAGAACCCGCAAAGGTCCCAAGAAGACCATCGCAAATAAGAAGAAATAATTCAAGGAGGATATTATGGCTAAAGCAGCAAAGAAAACCACAGGCACCCGCAAACGCCGTGAGCGCAAGAATATTGAGCGCGGCGCAGCCCATATCCAATCCACCTTTAACAACACTATCGTCACTATCACTGACACTCAGGGCAACGCAGTTTCATGGGCAAGCGCCGGTGAAATGGGCTTCAGAGGATCAAAGAAGTCCACTCCGTTCGCAGCTCAGACCGCAGCCGAGACAGCGGCAAAGATCGCTATCGACCACGGCATGAAGACTGTTGAAGTTTATGTCAAGGGCCCCGGTCAGGGACGTGAAGCGGCAATCAGAGCACTTCAGACCGCCGGTCTCGAAGTCAACATGATCAAGGATGTTACTCCCATTCCTCACAACGGATGCCGCCCGCCCAAGAGAAGACGCGTAT
>JAFZOE010000048.1 GCA_017552845.1 Clostridia bacterium | reverse complement strand
TGTTCAAACTGCTCGCGGCTGTCCTTATACTTGTGGACTGCGCGAAGGATGGTGACGATTTCCTTCTCTGTGGGAAGGGGAACGGGACCGGAAACGTCCGCGCCTGTTCTCTTGGCCGTCTCTACGATTTTCTCAGCCGACTTGTCGACGAGAGTGTGATCGTAACCTTTGAGTCTGATTCTGATTTTTCCCTTTGCTGCCATTGAAATGCCTCCTTAAATTTGGCGGGCACGCAAAACTTGCAAACCGACCCGGGTGTTTCAACCCTTCCGATTCAAAAACCGGAAAACACTTTCCGGGTTCGGCGATTGCCGTTTGCTGATAATATTCAATCCGCTCAGCGCTCCGCTCGGGAAACGACGGGGCTGCTGCCGCCATACGGCTTGCTCGTATTTTCCATCATTATGCTCAAACCTGCACAGTCTGAAGCCGAAACCTCATCGCAAGTAACCGTGTCTTTGAGCACCATGACGGAAAACCATCGGCAGGCCGCAGGGCCCGGATTGAACCGCCCGGTTTGAAATCGGACATACTCCGCGGAAATTCCCCGCCTCTCGGGCGGCCACCTCCCGCATCATCGCATATCTGCTCGCCTTAAAATGGGCATAGTTATCCCTTTTTTACGGCGTGCTCGGGTATATTATCATAATTAATATATAATGTCAAGTATTTTTTTCAAAAATTTTTTCACTTTCGGGACTGCCGTTTTTTCAGCATTATCAACGCTTTTCGCTTTTTTCATCCCGGACTTTCCCCGCGGCAAATTGATGAAATAAATAAAAATAACTTATAAGCACAATATATTGTGGTTCAAAATCGGACTCCTGTCTAAATATGCGTCAAAAAAATATTGCAGTTTACGGCGGTTTGTGATAAAATACACTCATAAATAATCAAGTAATCCCGCAAAAAAGCACGGGATTTTTTCAAAAAAATTTTTTTGACAATATAAAACGGGAGCAAGAATTATGATAGGACTCGGCACCTGGAGCTGCGGAATCTCGACTCCGCTAGTAAAAGACAAGGCAACCTTCACGATTTCCGATGACAACGGAAAATACAAAATCTCGCTGAAAATCAAGACCTGGGATATCGACGCCCTGCCGATAATCTATGCCAAAGAATACGGCAACACCCTGCAGCTGCGCGTCTCGGGTGAAATCTACAAGCCCGGCACCTACGCCGATTCGGAAATGACCTTCGACGGCGACGAGCTTACCGGCTTCATCATCCTCCCCCTCCTCGGCAAGCTCAAACTCACCGACGGAAAAAGAGTGAAATGATAATAACACGATTTTAAACTTCGTAACTGCATAGAATTACAACTCCCTCTCCGGCCGGAGAGGGTGTTTCCGTATCTCAAGTTTTATTTTGCCGAAAAGTCTCTGTTCCTGCGCCAGTGGAAGAGGTATTGCTGGGCTATGCCGCGGACGCCGTCGGTGCAGGCGGGCAGACCGTCGGGGTAGGTTTCGGCGAGGATACGCTTCACCCATACATCGACCGGCAGGGCGTCAACCTTGCCGAAGCCGTAGAGCAGGGTGCAGGCCGCGACCTTGTCGCCGACGCCCTTGATTTTTTTAAGCTCCTCCGCCGCTTCTTCGAGTCCGAGAGTATCGACTTTCGCAAAATCGACCGTGCCGTCGCAGACCTTGCCGGCCGCATCAATTATATATTTATTCCTGAATCCCGCGCGCAGGGGCGCAAGGCCCTCAACCCCCGCTTCGAGAATTCTGTCGGGGGCGGGAAATGAATAATCACCGCCGCCGAGGTCATCGCCGAAAGACTCACACAGGCGTTCGATTATGCCCTTTATCCTCGGGATATTGTTATTCTGTGAAATGATGAACGAGCAGAGCGCCTCCCAGGGCTCCTGCCTGAGAATTCTTATGCCCGGGCAGAATTCCACAGCCTCTCTGAGGGCGGGATCGGCCTTAAACGAATCACAGAGAGCATCATAATCGCGGTCGAGGTCGAAATATCCGCGCCAGATATTCTCAAAATCGGCTTCGGTCCATCCCTCAAACACGATTTTTCCGTCTTTTTCATACAGAGACAGCGGCTTGCCGAATGCCACTCCGTGCCACCCTCCGCCGGGCGATATTTCCTTCCAGCGGAACGCCTGTCCGCAGTCGAGCGTCAGGGCGATATCGAAGCATTTTTTGTCAATAGTCTTTGTTAATTTTCTATTCATAAATTTCCTTAGATTGTGAATAAAACAGAGTTTTTCACGCTGAAAACGGCTGTTTTTCAATGATTTTTGACTGTTTTCTTCACTTTATTCACATAGTTATTCACTTTTTTCGAAAGCGGTGATTTTTGTTGAAAGTGACGATTTTAGTAACTTTTTTGTAATTTTTTGCCCGTTTCAGCGGCTGTTTTTAAGACCGTAAGTGCAGAATTCTTTCATGCAGCATTCGGCGCATTTCGGCCTGCCTGAAACACAGGTGTCCCTGCCGTGGAGCACGGCGCGGTGGCAGAAATCGTTGCTCTTTTCGGGGGGCAGGATTTTGCGCAGTTCAATTTCGACTTTTTTCGGATCCTTCGTATCGACGAGGCCGAGCAGATTTGTGATTCTTATCAGATGCGTGTCGCAGACCACAGCGGGCTTGCCGTAAACGTCGCCCATAATCAGATTCGCGGTTTTCCTGCCGACTCCGGGCAGCGAAACGAGGTCGTCGAGATTATCGGGCACCTTTGAATCGAATCTCTCAATGATTTCGCGGCACATGTTGACAATATCACGCGCCTTCGCCCTGAAAAATCCGCAGGAATGCACGAGCTTTTCCACATCCGCGATATCCGCGGCGGCGAAATCCTCAACC
>JAFZOE010000010.1 GCA_017552845.1 Clostridia bacterium | reverse complement strand
GTCCGCACCACCGCTCCGAGAAGGAGCTCGCTGACCTCGACGAGCGCGGCGTCAACAACGGCGGCTCAGATCACGACAACCGCAGAAGCCGCTTCAACCGGGTCGATGCCCTCAACCAGAGTAAAGAGAGGCAACAGGACTACAACTGCGGCGTCAACATCTCAGGCAGATACCGAAACCGCTTCCGCATCCGCAAATCAGAGGCTGCAGAAATACACTTATTCAAGCGATTACGGTCTGGGCAAAGCGAAGATAGTTGAGATTATCGACGATTACTGCGAGGTTTATCCCGGCAGCAATCTCTCGACGAATTCAATTCCGGACTGCTCGCCTTTCCTCAAAGGCACTGCTGACTATTTGACCGGCACTGCCGCCATAGATTCGGATACATACTATTATCTCAATTCGGGATATAAAATTCCGTATTCGAGGAAGGATAACAGCGCCTCGGGCAAGGTGACCGTCACTCATATAAAGGTATCAGACGGCTATATAATGCCCTCAAACAATGTTAATATCGTATCCTGCGAAACGGTTAACGGAAACACGAAAATCAGGCTCGATATGAACAGGAAAGTGCCGTTCAACGCGCGTCTCACGGGCCAGACTTATACCGACAACGGCTTCGGCCGCAAGTTCAAGGTCACAGCCGTTGATTTCACGGGAATCGAATTCACCTTCTATGATACGGTAAGCATCACGGGGTCGCTTGATTTCGGCTCCGCCATGCTCTCGAAGGGCAAAACTTCCGTATCGGGCGACGAGGCAAAGCTCAGCATTTCGTTTACAAATAAAGGCAGATTCTACGGCTGGCACTGCGAATATGACTCACAGGGTTATCTGATTATTACCATAAAGAAAAAACCCGCATCAATTGCGGATTATACGATAATGATTGATGCCGGACACGGCGGAGTGGATTCGGGAGCCGCCTGCGCGGTCTCATCGGGCACGTGGAATGAAAAGAAGCTGAATCTTTCAATCGCTTCAAAAATCAGGACCATGCTCGAAAGCGAGGGCGCGAGAGTCATTATGACGAGGAGCGACGACAGCTATCTGAGCCTCGCCTCGAGAACGGCAATGATTAGAAAGTATCATCCCGATTTATTCATTTCAGTTCACTGCGACGCCGCGGGCACGTCGAGCGCATACGGCACGACCGCCTACTATTACAGGGCGTTTTCGCAGCCGCTTGCGAAATATGTTCACGAATCAATCGTTGCGGCCTATAAGAATTCAATCTACGCGGGAATGAGCCGCAAAGGCCTTGACCGCGGCACGCTCTACGGCTGCTACAGGGTTACGAGGGTTGAGGAATGCCCGTCGATACTCGTGGAATACGGTTTCGTTACCGAAGCGGTCGAATGCAGAGCAATGCAGAATTCAACCAACAGAGACATCCTCGCGAAAGCGACGGTAAACGGAATAAAGAAATACATCGCAAATTCATAAAAAAGGGGGAATCCCGATGCCGATCAAAATACCGAATGAACTGCCGGCAACCAAAATTCTGACAAGAGAGAATATTTTCGTAATGACGGAGACCAGGGCGATGACTCAGGATATCCGTCCGCTTCAGATTCTGGTTCTAAACCTGATGCCGACAAAGATCGATACGGAAACTCAGCTCTCGCGCCTGCTCGGAAACACTCCGCTTCAGGTGGAGCTGACGCTCATCCACACCGACACACATAAATCAAAGAACACGAGCGAGGAGCATCTGCTCGCCTTCTATCAGGTCTTTGACGATATAAAGGAAAGATACTTTGACGGAATGATTATCACCGGCGCGCCGGTCGAGCATCTGGAATTCGAAGAGGTCGAATACTGGGATGAGCTCTGCGAAATCATGGAATGGAGCAAGACGCATGTCTATTCCACCTTCCATATCTGCTGGGGAGCCCAGGCGGCGCTTTATTATCATTTCGGCATACCGAAAACCCAGCTTGACGAGAAACTTTTCGGAATATTCCCGCATAAGGTCGAGCATAAGCAGAGCATTCTCGCGCGCGGATTTGACGATATTTTCTATCTGCCCCATTCAAGGCATACTTCAATAAGCAGGGAGGATGTTGAAAACGAGCCGAAGCTGAAAATCATCGCCTCCTCCCCCGTCGCGGGCGTTTCGCTGATGATGACGAAAAACGGCAGACAGGTATTCATCACCGGCCACGCCGAATACGATCAGTATACGCTCGATAAGGAATACAGGCGCGATCTGATGGCGGGCAAGCCGATTCACTGCCCCGTGAATTATTATCCCCACGACGATATGACTCAGCCTCCGACAGTCTGCTGGAGAGCCCACGCGAACCTGCTCTATTCCAACTGGCTCAACTATTTCGTATATCAGTCAACGCCCTATGAAATTCACGATATAAGCGCGGACAAGGGCGAGGATATGAAGGAATAAAAATAAGAATTTTATAAAATTTTGTAAAAATATAAAAAAATTGTTTACTTTTTGTATTTTTTATTATATAATACATCCGAGGGAATATAATTTGAAAGGAGAAATACCATGCCTGCTTTTACTTATGAGATAGCAGAAACCGTTGCTGTTCTTTCCGAAAACGCCAGAGGATGGCGTAAAGAGCTTAACCTCGTCAGCTGGGGCGGCAGAGATCCCAAATACGATATCCGTGAATGGTCACCCGAGCATGACAGAATGGGCAAGGGCGTTACGCTCAGCGATGAAGAGATGAAAGCTCTCGTTGCAGCTCTCAAGAAGGCTAAGACCAAGGCTGCCGATGAGATCCTGAAG
>JAFZOE010000047.1 GCA_017552845.1 Clostridia bacterium | reverse complement strand
CGACGAATGCGCGCTCGGCGCCATACCATAAACCATACCAAAGAATCATCTGACCGCTGAATTTGCGGAATTTCCTGCAGATGAGCCACAATACAAACACACCAAGCAGACACCAAAGAGATTCATATAGGAAGGTCGGATGGACCGGTTTATTCCAGTCAACGCTGATTCCTTTTGCTGTGATTTCAAAATAATTCTGATAGAGATACTGGACCGTCTTTTCACTCTTCATGCCCCAGGGCAAATCGGTATTTGTGCCGAATGCCTCCTGGTTTACGAAGTTTCCCCATCTGCCGATACCCTGGCCTACAAGGAAAGAAATGCCGCAGCAATCGAGAAGATTGAGAAAATTGAGCTTTTCGACTCGCGCAACAATAAACGCCGCAATAACACCGGCGATGAGTCCGCCATAAATTGCGAGGCCACCTTCCCAGATTTTGGGAATTTCGGAAAGATGATCCGAATAATAATCCCACTTGGAAAAGACATAATAGAGTCTCGCACCGACTATGCCGGCAACTGTTCCGTAAATGAGGACATCGACCATTTTATTGAGGTCGATTTTCCAGGTATAAGCTATTCTGCCGCCTAGAAGAACAGCGAGCAAAAAGCCGAATGCGATAATCGCGCCATACCAGTGAATTACTATATCCTTACCGAAAAGCGAGAAATCGGCCAGAATTGATGCAACCGGAATGCCTTTCTTTAAGGCGGTGAAAAATACTACTGTATATCCGGACATAACTGCCACCTCAATCCATCGGAAGGATTACCGAGAGAGCAGATCCGGCATCGGTCAGCTTCTTGAGTCTCTCATTTGCTTTGGTAACGGTGAGTTTGCGGATTGTATCAAGCTCACCAAAAGGCTTATAACCTGCAAAATACATATTCATCTGGCCGTTTGCGATATCGTCGATATCATTATAAGACATAACGCTTCTGCCGTAAATCTTACGTTTGGCTCTTTCAAAAGCCTTCTTATCAATACCGCTCTTTTTAACCTTCTTTATTTCGTCTTTAATGAGCTTTGCAACCTTTTCGGGATCGTCGCTCGTGCCGCCAATCATGACGGTTGAGAATCCGAAACCGTTGAAAATCTGACCGCCGAAATCCATCTCGATAAGGCCGTCGTCAAGAAGTTTCTTGAAGAAAGGACTGGATTTTCCGAAAAGAGCTTCAATCATCGCTGTAGATGCCAGCTCGTCCTCCATCGAGATTTCGGGAGTCTTTAATTCTTCCTTATATCCGAGAAGGAACTGTTTCTTGCCGACTGCAAGCTTTTTCTCAACATACTTTGAAATAGCCTTTGCTGATTCGGGAACAAACTTTCTGTCGGGAACAGCTTTCTTTTTGCGGGTAATCGCCTTGCTGACCTGATTGAAAATCTTATCCGGATCAACATTTCCGGCGATACTGAGAATCATATTTGAAGGATTATAGTATGTATCGTAAATCGAATAGAGTAGTTTATCATCAATCTGAGCAATTGATTCCTGAGTGCCAGCTATGTCAATTCTGACCGGATGCTCTTTATAAAGACATTTGAGCAGATTGAACATAACTACCCAATCGGGAAGATCCTGATACATCCTGATTTCCTGTCCGATTATCCCCTGCTCTTTTTTTACTGTCTCTGCAGTGAAATAGGGCTTCTGAACGAAATCAAGCAGATAACCGAGAGATGTATCTATATTTTCACTGCCTTTGAAAAGGTAGGCTGTGTGCTCAAAGCTCGTATAAGCATTAGCCTGCGCTCCGGTCTTTGCAAAAAGCTCAAACGCATCGAGCTCTTCGCTTTCAAAAAGTTTATGCTCAAGGAAATGGGCGGT
>JAFZOE010000046.1 GCA_017552845.1 Clostridia bacterium | reverse complement strand
GCGTATCTTCCTCTTGTTGATATCATTTATCTTCACCGCCTTGAATTATTATACCGCCGCCCAGCACGATTTCACCATCATAAAGCACTGCTGCCTGACCGGGTGTTACGGCACGGACTGGCTCGTCAAAAACGATTCTTGCTCCGTTGCCTTGGGGATAAACAGTGCAATCGGTTTCTTTGTGTCTGTATCTGATTTTCGCCTTGCATTTAATCGGATTCAACGGAGCTTCTCCGCTTATCCAGTTCATGTCGGAAACATTTACAGTAGTTGTAAACAGAACATCCTCTTTTGCTAGAGTAACTGTATTGTTTACGGCATCTATTTTCGATACAAATCGCGGTTCGCCGAATGCGACTCCAAGTCCTTTGCGCTGACCGATTGTATAATGAACATATCCTTTATGTATTCCTATTATATTTCCTTCATCATCAATATAATCTCCGGGCGGGTATATTTTTCCGGTATATTTTTCCATGAATGATACATAATCTCCATCGGGAACAAAGCATATATCCTGGCTGTCTGGTTTAGAAGCGTTTATAAATCCGTTGTTATCTGCGATTTCGCGAGTTTCAGATTTGCTCATTGAGCCTAGCGGAAATCTGGTGTGAGTAAGCTGCTCCTGATTAAGGAAATAAAGAACATAACTCTGATCTTTTGAAGGATCTTTTGCTTTTTTCAGCAGATACTTTCCGGTGTTATCATCAAATTCTATTCTTGCATAATGCCCGGTAACTATATAATCGCACCCGAGTTCTTTTGCTCTGTCGTAGAGTCCGTCAAATTTAAGAAATCTGTTGCAGTCTATACATGGGTTCGGCGTTTGTCCGCTCTCATAAGAGGAAATAAATCTGTCAATTACCTTTTGTTTGAAACGGTCTTTAAAGTTAAAAACATAATAGGGTATGCCAAGCCGGAAGGCAACGCTTCTGGCATCCTCGACATCATCGAGCGAGCAGCATGTTTTGCCCTCCGGAGCATCAATATCTTCATTTGTGTAAAGTTTCATTGTGCAGCCGATACAGTCGTATCCGCCGCTTTTCATCAGGTATGCCGCGACAGAGGAATCAACTCCTCCGCTCATGGCAATCAATGCTTTCATTTACACATCCCTGTTTCGATTTTATTCTGCAAAGAGAGGAGTGGAAAGGTATCTTTCGCCTGTATCCGGAAGAAGAGCGACGATGGTCTTACCTACATTCTCGGGTCTCTTTGCAAGTTCAATAGCGGCGCTGAGAGATGCGCCGGATGATATTCCTACAAGAACGCCTTCAGTCTTTCCGAGATCTATTGCCGCGGAAAACGCCGCTTCGTTTTCAACCTTGATTATTTCATCAAGAACTGATGTATCAAGCACATCGGGAACAAATCCTGCGCCTATGCCCTGAATCTTGTGAGCACCTGGTGCTCCGCCGGAAATAACAGGGGAGGAGGCTGGTTCAACTGCAACTATCTTTACATCTGATTTCTTTGATTTAAGGAATTTTCCGACGCCTGTGACCGTTCCGCCGGTTCCTGCTCCTGCAACAAAAATATCAACTTCGCCGTCGGTATCTTCATATATCTCCGGGCCGGTGGTTTCAAAATGTGTTTTAGGGTTTGCGGGATTTACAAACTGTCCGGGGATGAATGAACCGGGGATTTCTGCTGCAAGCTCGTCAGCCTTTGCAATTGCACCTTTCATTCCTTTGGTTCCGTCAGTCAGAACAAGTTCTGCGCCGTAGGCTTTCATAAGCTGTCTGCGCTCAACACTCATAGTTTCGGGCATAACAATTATCGCTCTGTATCCTCTGGCTGCTGCTACGCTTGCCAAACCGATACCGGTATTTCCGCTTGTCGGTTCAATAATTACTGAGCCTTCCTTGAGTTTACCGGTTGCTTCGGCATCGTCAATCATAGCCTTGGCAATTCTGTCTTTTACAGATCCGCCCGGATTGAAGTATTCGAGTTTGACAAGTATCTTAGCTTTAAGATTAAGCTTTTTTTCAATATTTGAGATTTCAAGAAGGGGAGTCCTTCCAATAAGTTCATCTGCTGATTTATATATTTTAGACATAATGTTTTCTCCTTGATATATTGTTGTTTTAGATAATGAGATTTAAAAAGTCAATAGTGTCTGAGGCATTAACATCGGCCGCATCTGAAATTGTGCCTGAGAAGGAAGATAAATTGTATTCTCATCAATAATACCACCAATCTTGTAGGTTAATGGTATATTATCACCGATTAACCTGTTTGTCAAGAGGAATTTTAAAAAAATTCAAGAATCAACCGCTTTACAATATTGTTCAATAAGTATATAATAAAATAAACTATTTATATAAATTGCAAAAAACTCTTGACATCATAGGTTTATTATGGTAAAGTGATATCACGATAAACCTATTTAAATTGTTGTTATTTAATTTCGACGGAGGATAATAATGAGTTTTGATTATAAAGTTCTGAACAATAATGAAAAGATAATATATGCTCTTCGTTCTCTTTATATGAAGCATGGATATTCTCCATATAAAATGAGTAAATTTGAGGAATATGATCTCTATTCAAGAAATAAAGATTTTCTTGTATCCGACAGCGTAATAACTTTTACCGACACAACCGGAAAACTTATGGCGCTCAAACCCGATGTTACTCTTTCTATTATCAAGAATAACCGCGGTTTTAAAGGCGATGTTCTTAAAGTCTGCTATGATGAGAATGTATACAGAGTATCAAAGGGAACCGGTTCATTCAAAGAACTTTTACAGACCGGTCTTGAATGCATAGGAGATGTGGATGATTATTGCATAGGCGAAGTTCTTTGGCTCGCCGCTGAAAGTCTCGCTTCTGTCAGAAATGATTTTATTCTCGATATTTCCGATCTTGATCTTCTCGGCGCCTTCGTTAACTATATCTCTTTGGATGTTGACATACAGAAATCTATAATGAAGTGTGTCGGCGAAAAGAATCTCCACGGAATTTCTGCTGTTTGCTCAGAGAACGGCATTGATGAAGCGAAGGCCGAACCTCTTAAAAAGCTTATAACGACATATGGCGGAATTGATGAGGTTCTTCCTCGGATTAAAGCACTCTCATCTCTTGTCGGTGCCGAATCGGCTGCCGAATCACTTGAGCGCGAACTTGAAATATTCAAAGGTTATAAATACACCGACAGAATTCATATTGACATGTCTGTTATCAGCGATATGAAATACTATAATGGTGTTGTTTT
>JAFZOE010000045.1 GCA_017552845.1 Clostridia bacterium | reverse complement strand
TGAAGATGATAAGCAAATCCTCGGTAAAGAAGCATAAGCACAGCTACGGCTTTGTCACCGATTCAAAAAACGTCGCTCAGATTGCTCTGATATTGCTCTCAACTGTGCTGATAGTAACGGGCCTAGTCTTTGCCGCAATTCCGCAGGAGAGCTTTGATATTGCCCTGCCGACAGACGGCCTTAAAAGCGCGACCGAGAGACCGGTCAAGAATTTCCTCTCCTACGGTATCTCATCCCTCTTTTCTCCTACCAGCAGCGGAGGAGAGCCCGGAAGGCTCAGCAACGTGGCAAATGTATCATACGACGGTATGACCGATCTGAAAGTCCGCGTTGTCAACTACCGCGCCGACAGGATATATCTCAGGCAGTATGTCGGCTATGATTATGAAGGCGACAATCTCAGATGGGTCAGCAAAGAACAAAACCCCGAATATCCGCAGCACAGATTTAATTACACAGCCGAAGTTCTTAAGGAGGATTACGAGGGCGAGCAGTTCTTTACTCAAAGCGAGCACAGGATGACAATTCGCATTGTTGACCCCAATCTCGCGAAAGAGCCTCTGCCTGTTCCGTATTACGCCCTTGTCGATAAAAACGGTTCGGTGAATTACTCGGGAAGCGGAGAAATTCACCTTGCAGACAGCGCAGACAGCGACAAGCCGCAGGAATATACCTTCTATACCGTTGATAAGCCAAACGAAGATTATTCGGGCCTTATAGATCTTATTGAGGATGAGCAGAAGCAGGAGAGCTTCAGCCTTATCAATGAAATGATAAGCTTTGATGCTGAAGAAGCACTCGCTGTGCCCGAAAGGAATCTTCCCGCGATAAAGGAATTCTGCGAAACCTACGGCATCAGCGCCGATGACGAGGATGTCACGACCGAGGTTATCAAGGCGCTTGAAGATAATTTCACTTACACTCTTCAGCCGGGTAAGATCCCTTACGGCGAGGATTATGTAAATTATTTCCTTCTCGCTAATATGAAGGGTTACTGTCAGCATTTTGCGACTGCCGCGACCCTGATATTCAGATATCTCGGAATACCCGCCAGATATGCGGAGGGCTATGTAATTAACCGTGAGGATTTCTATACGGGCAAAGATCTGACTGATGAGAAAAAAGAGGACTGGATTACAACTCCTTACAGTTCTGATAATTTCCCGATTGAAGTTGATGTGCCCGATTCCTCGGGCCACGCCTGGGTTGAGATATATAAAGAAGGTCTCGGATGGCAGGTGATTGAGGCGACCACCGCTCCGTCTGAAGACGGCGGACTTCCCGGCCTTGCGGGTATATTCAGAAACAATCCGTTTTCAAACGCTTCGAGGAATATCATCGACGGAGTCCGAAAAATCAATACCGAGCGCACCAAATCCGCCATTTTCCGCCTGTTTATCATAACCGTCTGTATATTCGCTCTCGCATATTTCATCCGCATGGCTTACAGAGTCATAAAAAGGCACAGAGGCTTCAGCACAAAGAGCAGGCAGGCAAATCTCTCAAACAGATACCTTCAGTTAAAAGAGGTATTCATATTCGCGAATGAGAGAGGCAAAGGCCTTTCATATAAGGAATTCTTTGAAACTCTTCTTGCCGGAGAAAGCGCCGCGCAGCTGCCGCCCGACCTTGCGGACAGATTTGAGAATGCTCTGTTTTCGGGCAATGAAATAAGTGATGAGGATTATTCCTCGCTCACCGGATATATAAAAGCCTGCCTCAGAGATACCGTAAAATCAATGAAAGCAGGCAGAAAGCTGAAATATTATCTTGTGAATATCCTTTGGTGAAACAAAAGAATAAGGGCTGTTGCGTAAAGCAACAGCCCGTTTTTTATGATTTCTTTGATTTTGTTTCTTTCGACTTCGCCGTTGATTCCTCCGCTTTTACGGTTCCGGCTGGAATTTCGGCGGGCGCGGCGGTTGTCTGCTCCGCCGCGGGAGTTTCATTACCCGTGTATGCGGCAATATCGATCTTGCCGCTGCGTGTTCTCAGAGTGAATTTTTCGCCGTCTGCGGCGGATTCAAATGTGCTTGTGAAGCTGCCTTTTCCGTGAGATTCAATGATATTCAACTTGCTGTCTTCAAGCACTTCGATATTTATATCGCCCGAATTTGTAACAATCTTGCAGTCCCGCTGGAAGGAGGGGGCAGTGACCGTTGCTTTGCCGCTCTCTGTCTCAATATCCATTCTGCGCGCAAAAGTGCTGTCAATGCAGACGTCCGCGCTCTTTGTTTCCGCAATCAGCGCATCTATGCATTTGCTCTCTTTAACATTCAGACTGCCCGAACCTGTGCGCAGGGTAAGGTCCCTGACCGTAATGCCCGATATATCCGCTTTTATGCCGTCGCCCTTGATGTCAAGGTCGTCGAGCGCTGTTTCTGCGGGCACTCCGATTATGTATTCGGTCTCTTCTTCGCAGCCGCATCTGATTTTCAGCGTGTTTCCTGCGACAAGCCATTCGATTGTGGCGTCGGCTTTATTCTTTGCGGCCGGCTTTTCCTCAAGAGAGAAATATACTCTCGGTGTCGTGGCAATTGTCACGCTGCCGCCCGTGCACTCGATTTTGATATTCTCAATGTTTCCCTTGATTTTTTCTCCGCCCTTGGTGAATTTCTGAAGCTCGGGAAGCTTGAAAATGCAGACCGCCGTGAGAGCGAGAAAGACGAGAACGGCAGCGCCTATAAGTATTTTCTTTTTCATATCTGTCTCCCTGCCGTCAGTCCTTGCGGCCCGGCGTTTTAGTTGAAATAATTGTCACAATTGCAACCACGAGGGCTATCAGCCCCGCCGCGGCAAATATTATCCAGATCTTACTGCTTCCCGTATCGGGGGAGGCGGCCGCATCCTCTGCGGCAAAAACTCTTGTCAGTGCTATAGCCACTACGCTGAGCACCATAAGCGCACAGAGAAAGATTGCGATTATTCTGACTGCCATTGCTCTTTTTTTCATAATATGCCTCTTATTCGCCGAGCATGGCTTTCATCGCGATGGCGATTTCGTCCGCCTTTGCCTGCGATGCCTCATAGGTTTCGCCTATGCCGGTAATGTAGATTTTGATTTTGGGTTCCGTGCCCGAGGGGCGCATAATTACAAAATTGCCGCCGGGCAGAGCGTATGCGAGAACATTGCTTCTCGGAAGAGTGATTTCCTCTTTTGCTCCCGTTTCGTTATCAATGCATTCCCCAGTATTGTAATTCCAGTGCCTGAGAACCTTGTCATTGCCGATATTTGCGGGAGGATTTGCGGCGGCATCCGCCATGATTTTTGCCATTGCCGCCATACCGTCAGCGCCTTCAAAAGTGAAGTTGAGAAGCTTGTTGCAGTAGTATCCGAATTCATCATAGAGCTCGCGCAGAACATCATAGAGAGTTTTACCGATTGATTTGTAGTAAGCAGTCATTTCGCATATCATCAGCGAAGCTGCGACTGCGTCCTTGTCTCTCGCGTGAGTGCCGATGAGGTAGCCGTAGCTTTCCTCAAAGCCCATAATGAAATCATCGATTCTGCCTTGGGCATCGAGATTGCAGATAACCTCGCCGATATATTTGAAACCGGTCAGCACGTCAACGAGCTTCGCACCGTATTTTTCGCAGATTCTGTCAACGAGCTTGGTCGAAACAAACGATTTGACTATTACCGGATGCTCGGGCAGAGTCCCGAGAGCCTTCCTCTGCGAGAGAATATAATTTACAAGCAGGGCGCCGATGTCGTTGCCGCTGAGTAGTTTATATTCATCGACGGTTAAAACCGCAGTGCCGACTCTGTCGCAGTCC
>JAFZOE010000044.1 GCA_017552845.1 Clostridia bacterium | reverse complement strand
ACCGGATTCCAATGCGGCAGTTTGCTTGAGACGGATATCTCTTTGGGTTTTAAAAATACGCCGTCTTTTCTAATTGCATACCAAATGTTGACATCTGGATTACCTTCTTTAGTTCCTCCGAACCATGCAACTATTACTCTGCCGTTATCAAGCGGCAATACGGTAGAAGCGTGGCAGTTGACAGTTGGCAGATGTCTGCAAACAATTTTTTTTTGCAGTTCATATTTCAAAATCTTTCGGATCAGCTGGATTGATTATCTGCTGCTTTGCCGGGACACGTTTCAGCACATCGTATTTATATGCTCTGCATGAATCATAAAGGTCTGTAAGTCCTTTTTTAGGACAAAGAACAGATTTGCCGTCCGGAGAAAGTCTCCCTCTGGCGCAGTATTCACATTTTGCAGGGTATTTATTCTTGTTAAGCAGTTTTTTCTTCATATCAAATCTTCGTAAGGGATTGTGTTGCCCTCATATTTCTCCGTGTCTATTTTTTTGCCGAGTATTTCGACTTTATCAACCTGTTTGATACCTTTTACGAATTCCTTTTTACCTGGGCAGAAAGGATAGAAGCCCATTATCGAGAATACATACCAAAGTGCCATTGAGCCGTTGTCTTCATCTCCGGGGAATCCGTCATCTTTATATGAAAAAGCTTCTTCGCAGAGCTTTTTGACCCAATAGGCAGTTTTTTCGGTCTCACCGAGAGCCGAATAGATATAGGGAATATGAAAACTCGGTTGATTTGAGATTGCGCATTGTCCGAAGTTTGCTGCGGCCATTTCTGTCATTTCGTGTATTTCCGTTGAGTAACCTATCACTTCATATTCCGGCGGAGTTGCAAATAATTCATCAATTTTTGTAATAAGCTTTTCTTTGCCTCCGTATAAATCGGCAAGTCCTTCTATGTCATGCGGAACGGCGAAAGAATTCTGCCAGGCGCTGCCTTCGGTGTAATCTCTTCCCCAGCCGATAGGACTGAAATCTTCCCTGAATCTGCCGTCAGAGAATCGAGGCCTCATAAAACCGGTATAAGGATCAAAGAGATTTGCATAATTCTTTGCTCTCTTTCGATATTCTGTTTCAATATCGATTTTATCGAGAATTGAAGCAATTTCGGCAATACACCAGTCACCGTATGCGGCATCAAGAGTCAGATTAACGCTTTCTTTTTCCTTATCACAGGGAACATATCCGAGCTTGCAATAGTCTTCTGCGCCGTTTCTGCCGAATCTGTCTTCCGGAGCATTGACGGTGGAGTGCTTTATCATTCCTTCAAGAGCAGTCTCGAGATTCTCAATTGATATAAATCCTTTTTTAGCACCATCGCAAATTATTGCATCTATAAGCGTGCTGGGCATACATCCGCGCTCTCCGAGCGAAAGCCATCTCGGAAGCCATCCGGATTCCCGGTATTCATTTATAAATGCCGAGAGCATATCTTTTAATTCTTCTTTTGCTGCAAGAGAATAGAAAGAATAGCAGGTTCTGTAAGTATCCCAGAATCCGTTATCGGTATATCTTTTGCCGTCACGGATTTTGCCGTCGGCAGGGGAATAATGAATCGCTTTTACGTCTGAATTGATTTCAAATGCCTTATGCGGATATAAAAATGCGCGGTAAAGGCAGGAATAAAAGGTTTTGAATACTTTTTCATCGAAAGTTTCAATTTTTACTCTTGAAAGATATTCCTCCCATAAACAGCGTGCATTATCGCAGATTCCATCAAAATCTTTGCCGCTTGTTTCCCTATCAAGATTAATTGAGGCCTGCTCATATGAAATGTATGAAACACCGATTTTGATTTCAATTTCATCTGAAATCAAACCTATATGTATCCCTGTGTTTTCTCCTGAAATAGAAGTTCCTATTTTGTGTTTGTCAGAATCTCCAACGAATATTTCGTCTTTGGATATTGAGTTTTCGGGGAATTTTATGACAAGATATTCCTTGAAATTGATACTTTCTTTACCGGCGCTCTGATTTGTCTCGGCATAAAGAGTATTTGATTCAATGTCAAATCTGTATGCGTATTCATCGGCAACCGGCAAAACAGAAAAGAAGTTACCCGATTTGTCTTTGAATTTTAGCCTAATTACAGCGCATCTTTCGGTCGGAGTTACTTCGATTGATGCTCTGTATCTCAATAAATCATATTTGAGATAATATGGTTTCAGCACTGTGTCATGAGGTCTGAAACCGGACCAACGCCTGTCTTCCGATATATTAAGAGGCTTTCTCTGCGGCATAAAGCAGAATGCGCCGTAATCGGCTATCCATGGAGAAGGTTGATGAGTAATCCTTATTCCGTCAAAGCTTCTGCTACGCGGATGATAATACCATCTGAATTCATTCTGTGCAGTCTGCGGCGCAAAAGCCGTCATTCCAAATGGCAGCTGGCAAAGCGGAAGTGTGTTTCCGTTCGAAAACCTGTGTGTGGAATCCGATCCTTGTTTGATATTTACATAATCACAATAATTCATTTTATCACCGAATTAATATTAAATTATTCTTAAAATAAAGTCAATAATCAGTTGAAACATTTAATTAAAAATGGTATTATAAATTGTATAGATTTCTTGATTT
>JAFZOE010000043.1 GCA_017552845.1 Clostridia bacterium | reverse complement strand
CGAAATAAAAATAACCGTGCCTGCCGCGGATGTTGACCGCGCGGGCGATATCACCTCCATGGTAGTTCCCTATGGCATCTATATCGAGGATTACAGAAACCTCGAGCAGGAGGCGAAGGAGATTGCGAGAATAGATCTCATTGATGAGGATCTGCTCGCGAAGGACAGATCAAAGGGAATAGTCCATGTCTATATTTCCCCCGAGGAGAATCCGCAGGAGGCGGTATCATTCCTCAGGGAGCGCTTTGAAGCTGAAAAAATTGATTACGAAATTGATGAGACCGTTTGCAAAAATGCCGACTGGGAGAATAACTGGAAAAAGTATTTCAAACCCATGCCGATAGGCGAGCGCCTGTTGATTCATCCCGTCTGGGAAGAAGAGTATGACGCCGGAAACAGAGCCGTGCTCCATCTCGAGCCCGGTCTCGCCTTCGGTTCGGGAACTCACGACACAACCAGACAGTGTCTTGAAACGCTTGAGAAATATGCGTATCCCGGCAAGTCGATTCTCGATATAGGCTGCGGCAGCGGCATTCTCTCCGTCAGCGGCCTGCTGCTCGGGGCGGACAGGGCGGTTGCGGTTGACATTGATGCTCTCGCGGTCAAAACCGCAAGGGAAAATGCCGCCATGAACGGCTTCGGCGAGCCCGAATACACTGTTTTTCAGGGCTCGATGACCGACAAGGTCAGCGGTAAATTCGATATTATAACTGCCAATATAGTCGCCGATATAGTCATCATGCTCTGCAAGGACATAAGGCAGTTCATGAATGAGGACGCGGTATTCATCACCTCGGGAATCATTATTCCGAGAGAGCAGGAAGTGCTCGCCGCGTTTGAGGAAAACGGTCTTGAAGTAACAGCAAGGCACGAGAGCGGCGGCTGGCTCTGCTTTGAGGCGAAGGCAAAATGAATATATCGCAGGAGTTAAAAGAATATCTGCTTTCGCAGGGCGCGAGCGATGTCGGCTTTTTCACCTGCGAAGACGGCGCCATGGAATACGGTATCAGTGTGGTTGTGCGCCTCTCGCCCGATATTATCGCCGAGATAGGCGATGAGCCCACCCACACCTATTTCAACCATTACCGCACCGTCAATGCCTTTATCGACCGACTTCTGCTTCAGGCGGGGCTGTTTCTGCAGAAGAAGGGATACGGATACATTACCGTAGCCGCCTCCCAAAGCATAAACAAAGACGGCTGGAATTACTCGGGCAGATATTCCCATAAAAAAGGCGCCTGCCTCTCGGGGCTCGGCACCGTCGGTAAGAATTCTCTGTTTATCCATAAGGATTACGGTTCGCTCGTCAGGCTCGGCACAATCTTCACCGACTGCCCGCTTGAAACAGGAAAAGAGCTTGAATTCAGTCTGTGCGACGGCTGCGATATCTGCGTTTCCGCCTGCCCGGCGGGCGCAATCAGCGGCCAGCCCTATGTTCCGGGAGCAGAGCGCGAAGATATGTTCGATCCCGAAAAATGCAGTGAATATATGAAAAAACAGTTTCAGAAAATCGGCAGAGGCGCCGTGTGCGGCATCTGTATGCGCGTCTGCCCTCTCAATAAATTACCGGAAAGGAAGATGTGAATGCTGACTGAAAGACAAACCAAAAGAATGTTTGACAAGCTCACCCGTTTCGAGCATCTGCTCGACCCTTTGCTTTTCCGCAAAGAGGATAAGATAGGCGACATTGTCAAATATGAAACAACGGACCGTCTCTATGAGATTCCCGACGATTCTCTTTTCATTCCCGCTCCCGTGGGCTCCGAATGGGGAGGAGAGGAGAGCTTCTGCTGGTTCAAGGCGGAATACACCGTCCCCGAGGAGCTTGACGGCAAAGATATTTTCATCATGCCCCATACTCAGGGTTATGAAACCCTGCTCTGGGTAAACGGCGAGCCCTTCGGCACTTTCGCAACCAAGATAGTTTTCACGGGCCACGGCAACCATTACTGCGACCTGCTCAGAAAGAACGCGAAAGCAGGCGAGAAGATTCAAATTGCTCTCGAGGTTTACGCGGGCCACTCATACAAAGGCTGCGGACCTCTCGAAAACAAGCCTTTGCTTGATTATAAATTCAGCTATGACGGCATTGACATCTGCACAAAAGACGAGCTCATTCAGGAATTCTTTTTTGACCTGATGACCGTCAATGAACTCTATGCGGTTCTGCCCGCCGAATCCTTCAGGAAGGGCGATCTCATCAACGCCCTTATGGAAGTGCATAAGAGAGTTTACTATTCCTATGAAGATACCGATGACGCGACCTTCAGGGCGGCTCTGCGCGAGGCTCATCCCTTTCTCAAAGAGGTGCTCGCTGTCAAAAACGGCCCCGAGGCGCCGTTTGCGGCTCTCATAGGCCATTCACATATGGATACGGCGTGGCTCTGGAAATCAACAGAGACTATCAAAAAATGCGCGAGAACCTATTCAAACCAGCTTTCGCTCATGGAGCAGTATCCCGAATATATGTTCGTTCAGTCCTCCGCCTGCCACGGCAATATGCTTCTTCAGCATTATCCTTCTCTCTTCAACAGAATCAAGGAGAAGGTCGCCGAGGGCAGATACGAGCCCAACGGCGGCGTATGGGTTGAATGCGACTGCAATATCACGGGCGGCGAATCAATGATCCGCCAGTTCCTCTGGGGACAGAGATTCACGAGAAAGCATTTCAACTACACCTCGAATACCTTCTGGCTGCCCGATACCTTCGGCTACAGCGCCGCCATTCCCCAGATTATGAAAGGTTGCGGAGTAGATTATTTCTGCACCACCAAAATCGACTGGAACGATACCAATATCTTCCCCTATGACACCTTCTGGTGGGAGGGAATCGACGGCACCAAGGTATTCACCCATTTCAATAAAACTCATATGTGGCCCTGCCCGGAAGATATCAACCACGTGCTTGACGGTCCGAATACTCACGGCGAATCTCTCAAGGAGAGAAGCGTCACCAGAGAGCGCCTGATTGCCTACGGTTACGGCGACGGCGGCGGCGGACCGCAGTTTGAAATGGTTGAGATGAGCCGCAGAATCAAGGATCTCAACGGCATTCCGAAATCGGAGCACATGAGAGTCGGCGATTTTATGCCGAAGCTCGAAAAGGATGCGAAGAATCCCTCAACCTATAAGGGCGAGCTCTATCTCGAGCTCCACAGAGGCACTCTCACCAATCAGCATAATATCAAGCGCAACAACAGAAAAGCGGAGCTCCTGCTCAGGGATCTTGAATTGCTTACCGTTGACGATGCTGTCAAAAAATCGGAAATCGCTGGTGACAAGGATATCCATCCGCTTTGGGAGGATCTGCTCCTCAATCAGTTCCACGATCTGCTTCCCGGCACCTGCATCCCCTCGGCTCACCGCCTCTCTCTCGAGCAGACGGGCAAAGTCATCGAGACGGCGAAGGAGCTTATCAGAGCGAAGGTAAACGGCGAGGGTGAGAGCGTTTCGATAACCAACACCCTCTCGTTTGACAGAAGCGATCCCGTATTCATCGAATGCGACGAAGGTCTCGTTGCCGATATTGATTGCAGACAGCAGAGATATACGGACCTCGACGGCAGGAATATCCTTATTCTTTCGGGCGTGACAATTCCCGCATTTTCAAGCATTGAAATAAAGCTCATTCCCGGTGAATGCAAGGCGGACTGCCCGTTTGAAACATCTGATAATTCGGTATCCACAAAATTCGCAGATATCGAATTTGACGAAAAGGGATATATCTCATCCTATATCGATAAGGTGAGTGGCAGGCAGCTCAGAGCCGCCGACGGCTATTCCTTCAACACCTTCCTTATGGCGGAGGATCTGCCGGCAAGTTGGGATAACTGGGATGTTGACGCCGACCTCGAGCTTAAATTCAGGGATACTTCCGAGCTTCTCGACAGGAAGGTTGTTTCTGCGGGCGAAGCGGCTCTCATTATCAGAAGCCAGTATTCAATCTCGCCCAAATCCTCAATCCAGCAGGATATGATTATCTTTGCCGATTCTCCCGAAATCCGATTTGATACGCTGATGAACTGGAATGACGACCACAGATTCCTCAAGACGGCGTTCGATACCGCGATTCAGAGCGATTACGCGAGATTTGAAATCCAATACGGCAACGTTCTCAGACCGACCACGAGGAATAATTCCATCGAGAAGGCGAAGTTTGAGGTTGTCAATCATAAATACACCGACCTTTCCGAGACCAGATGCGGCGTTTCGATTCTCAACGACGGCAAGTATGCCATAAGCGTTGAGGGCGGAAAGATGCGTCTCTCCCTCCATAAAGGCGGCACAAGGCCCGATTTCACGGGCGACCACGGCCTTCACAAGACGGTCTATTCCTTCCTGCCTCATCAGGGCGGCTTCTCGGCCGAGAATGTAATCAGACCCGCCTATGAGCTGAATGTTCCCGCTGTTGTCGGCAAGGGAAGCTATAAGCTCAATTCCCTTATCGTTCCCGAAAGCGCCAATATCATAGTTGAATCCATAAAGCCCTGTGAAGACAATGAGAAGGCGTTCATCGCACGTCTCTATGAGGCCGAGGGCACCTATACCGTCTGCCCCGTGAAGATTTTTGACGGCGCGAAGAAAGTTGAAATTACCAATATGCTCGAAGAGGTTCAGGGCGAAGCAGGCGACGGCCAGCTCGCTTTCAGACCCTTTGAAATAAAGACTCTCAAGATTTCATACTGAGGTGTGATATGCAGAATTTCGTATTGAATCTCAGCAATGAGGGCGTTACGCTCACGGCGTATATTCCCGATTATTCTCCCGAGATG
>JAFZOE010000042.1 GCA_017552845.1 Clostridia bacterium | reverse complement strand
TGAGAATAGGCGATGAGGCTGTCGTAATTCTTAATGCTCCTCTTGTAGCTGTCAAGGTCGGCATTCACGCTCGTGATTTTATCCTGAACCTGTATTATATCCGATATCTTATCCGCCTTTTCAAGAATCGCGAGCAGAGCCTTTCTTTCGGCCTCGAGGGAATCTATCCTTGCCTGAATATCTGTATAGTTCGCGGTGATGTCAGTTGCCGATACAGATTTTGCCTTCACATTTCCCATATCACCGATTGTTTCGAGAAATGCGTCAAGATCGTCCGCCGGAATTCTGAATTTCATGGTCGCCGAGCGGTTGCCGTCGCTGTAATAATATGAATTTCCGTAAATCTGGGAGGATTCAATATATCCCTTTGCTGAACTGACGGCCTTTTCAATCTCGGAGATGAATTTGTCAAATTCCTTAGTTTCAACTTCGAGTGAAGCGTTTCTGATGATTTTTCTAGCTTGAGCGTCCTCAATATTAAGTCCGCTCTTGCTTTGTGAAGTGTTTGACGCGGAGTTGTCATCATATGCGCGCGTTGCCTCTTCGGCATATTCCTCATCGATTCCGTCAGCGGCGGTGAAACCGTAATTCTTTCCGTAGACGCCTCCGATTATGCCGTTATCCATAGCTTTGCTGCTGCCGCAGGCCGAGAACGAAAACGCCGTTATAATAAGAACGAGTATAACTGCCGATATTGAAAGAATTGTTTTTTTCATATTTTTGCACCCCTTTCACTTATTAAACGAATATACCTATTGATACCTCACACACTTTTTTGATAAATTTCAAAATCGCTTATTTCCCGTCCTGGAAACTGGTGAAGGCTTCCGTCTCTTTCAGCGGTAAACCGTATTTCTCTTTTGCGTCGGAGATTGCTTTTATCATAAAGACCATATTTCTCGCGAGATTGCGCATCGTCTGCAGGCCTTCGGCATCTTTCATGACATCATCGGGCGTGAATCCGTGAACCTGATTCCAATATGTGCTCGGAGCCACCGGCATTGATGAAATGGTGAAGTATTTATTAAGCACATCAAATGAAGCCGTATTTCCGCCGCGGCGGCAGGAGACAACTGCAGCTCCGACCTTCATCTGCTTTGAAAACGATGAGGAGAAAAACAGCCTGTCGAGCAGAGCAAGCAAAGAACCGTTCGGCGAGCCGTAATATACGGGACTGCCGATAACAAGCCCGTCAGCCTGCTCAAAATCAAGAGCAGTCTCATTTACAATATCATCGAATACGCATTTGCCTTTGGAGTTGCAGGTGTTGCATCCGATACACCCCTGAATTTTCTGATTCCCGATATTGAGAATCTTAGTCTCAAAGCCTTCTTCATCAAAAATCTTTATCATTTCCTTAAGTGCAGTGGCTGTGCAGCCGTCCTTATGAGGGCTGCCGTTGATGACCAGTATTTTCTTTTTCATTTTCAATCCTCTTTTATGATATATTATTTATTTCAATTCTATAATCAGCTCATCAGAGCCGTCTTCAAGTGAATTGTAATCGCCATAGTGAATATGGCTTCCTTTTTCTTCTTCTGCAAGGGCAGTCAGTTGATCAGCCAGCGAGAGCAGGCCTTCTTTGTTTGCGGATATCAGGATTTCTCCGTTCTCCGCTTTCGCTTTTATATTGAATCCGTCGTGCCAGTTTATCTCCATAATTCTGCCTCTGTTATCTGATTCTCTGATTTGTTATTGCTTTTGTATATTCGGGATATGCTACGCTCAGATTGTTTCTGTCAATCAGCATAAAATCCGCGCCGTTATCCCAGACAAAGCAGTAAAAGCCGAATCTGTTCGCTGTCCGGACAACGTATTTTGCTCTGTCGGCAAGATTCCAGAGATTCTCCCTGTCGGTCCAGCCGCATTCGGTGATGCATACGCCGACGCCCTTTGCGGCAAAGGTTTCATAAAAAGCGCGCAGTTTCTTATATATCTCATATTTCTGCTTGAGCGTCAGCTTTTCTTCGCAGTCCTTGAATTCCGAGCGGTGTGCCGTGCCGGGATAATAATGAAGCGAAATCATTACATGCGGATCATCGGGGATTTCAATCGCCGTGAAATTCTCTTCAAGGTCGCTGGCGGCATAGCCGGTAATGAAAACATATCTGTCTGCATTATTTCCGCCAGACTCCCTTATCACTTTCAATGCCGCGGAATTCATACGGTTTACAACCTGTCTGCCCTCGTCGGTTCCCTGCCATTCTGTCTCTGCGCCGACGACGCGCGGCTCATTCATTATGTCGAATATGAGCTTTTCATCATAGCCGGCGAATCTCTCTGCAATCTGTTTCCAGAGTTTTACAAGTGTTTCCGTCGCGCTACGCTCATGCTCATTATCCGTAATCAGCCAGTCCTGATCATCGTGCTGAATATTGAGAACGGCAAACATACCGCAGTCAATGACATAATCAACAACTTCGTTGACTCTGTCAAGCCATTCCGATTCTATATTTCCATCATCATCAAGATGCTGAAACCATGTGACGGGAATTCTTACCGAGTTGAAGCCGCTTTCTTTGAGTAAGGAAAACAACGCCTTTTCCGCCTTCGGATTGCCCCAGCAGATCTCAGTATCATCCGGCTCGGGAATCTGCCAGGAATCCAGTGTGTTGCCTAGATTCCAGCCCGCCCCGAGCGAAGAGGCGAATTTCACGGAATCCGTCTGCGGAGCAACCGGAAACGGCAGAATCATTGATATAAATGAAATTATACTCATAATAAATGCAATTATACGTTCCATTACAGACCAAGCACCTTTTCAATCGTTTTGCCGAGAATATTCTCCCGGCATTCATCCGATATATTCAGCCTGCGGATTCTCTCAATATCCCAGATGATATCATCCTTCTTGCAGAAGGGGAAATCAATTCCGAATATGCTGTGATCCTCGCCGGTCTGCAGAATGACGGTTTCAAGTTGTTCGTCGGTGAGCGCCCACGAGTCTTTACCGTATCTGTCTCTGACCGTTGTCCAACCTGCGAATATGTTTCCAGGTTCGCTCCTCGAATTATTAACCATTACCGCGAGCGCCTCGTTGAAGAAATGATAGCCGCCTATATGTTCGAGGCTGAAATTCAGAGCAGGGAAATTCCACGCAACCTCGTCAAATAGGATGACTCTGTTGTCCCTGAGTCTGTGCCAGTGAACGCCCGTATGGAATGAAATGAAAAGCCCGAGTTTTTCCGCTTCCGCATAGACTTTGAAAGCCTCTTCACCGTCTATGACGAATTCCTGCGCCTGCGGATGAAGCTTTATTCCCTTGAAACCCAAAGCGGCAATATGCCTGACTTCTTCCGTAACATCTTTTTCAAAATCAACCGTTCCGAAACCGGTAAGACGCTTTTTGTCCTTTATCTCGTTATAGAGCCACTCATTGTGGTCGATTCCGAAATTCTCTTCTTTCAGCCTGTGGGGAAACGGCGCAAAAGCCACCGCTCTGTCAATTCCCGTTTCGTCAAGGAATTCAATGAGAGCGGCAGCGTCGGCATTGTCTCTTATTTCGCGCGGATAAAGGTGGGCGTGATTCGCAAATATCATATCGTTACCTCAGCTTTCGGCGCAGATTTTCAGAAGGCTGCTTATTTCTTCGGGAATACCCTGTAAATCATACTCGACATCAACGGCGCTTTCGCCGAATATTGCTTCATAGAGAACGCAGGAGCAGAGAAATTTCCCGCTCTCCGCTGGCATATCTCCGCTCTGTATGAGCTTATCAAAAGAGCCGGTGCCTTCGGCAATCTGCCATGCCTTTCCGATATTTATTATTCCATCAAGCTCAGCATCTTCTTTTGCAGTGCGGCAGGCCTCGTGAATCTTCTCCGCCTTTTCTTCGGAATTCTCTCCGCCTGCCCAGGGCTCAATAAGCATCAGCTTGACTTCCGGGTGCATGAGCTTGCAGTATGCGGCGAGTTCCCCGAGATACGGTTTATAGCTGGCTTTTTTGCCGCTGAGAGCCGGATTCTGGCAGAAGATAATCATATCCCAGTCGTCATCCTCAACAGCTTCATGAAGAGCTATCCCGTCAGGACGCATCATTTCTGTTATGCCGGGCAGATAAGTCTCATAATAATAGACCTCCGCCTCATCGATATAGTTTCTGTAATGATGCTCAATTGAGCAGTTGTCTGTGCAGAGATTTGAGAGCAGCAACTCCTTCCCGCCTGCGACTGCGAGAGCGGGCAGATAAGCGAGAGCCGCTGAAGTATAATTATTCCCTATTGTCAGAACTTTCATCTTTCTTGCCTTTCATCATAATCCTTAGGCCTTCGGTGTCTTTTGAATTGCAGTTTTCCATTACCGCGAAATAAATCGTTGCGAGCATAAGATAGGGGAACGGTGCGAATATTCCGGGATTTACAAACGACATCATTTCAAGGCCGATAAACGCAGTGAAAAGAATCACCGCGAAGAATGAGAGATTCTTAATAAAGCATCTGATTCTCTGAACATTCAGGAAAGTATATGCCGCTGCGCCGATCAGACCCGTTGAGGCGAATACCTGAACTATCGAGCAGTGATACCAGCAGAGGGTGTGCTTTGCGCTCTGGTGAATGTCTCTGTTGCCCATATATCCGAGACCTCTGCCGACCATCGGACTTGCCTTGAAATCTTCAAAGCCGCGTTCAATCAGTTTCAGCCTGATAGAATTTTCATCGGGGTCAAGCATTCTCTGAATCGTGTAGCTTATCATTTCAAAGAGTATTTCGCTCGCAAGAATTGCGCCGAGTGAAAGGACGCAGATAAGAATTATATTGTTTTTCCTGTGTTTTTTATCGAGAACAAGTATCAGCACTAGGCAGATTGCAAGTTCAACTGTTCCGAAGATGAGACCGCCTCTCGAGCCGGTAAAAAGAATCGCAATATAATCGAGCAGGCCCGCGAAGGTCCAGCTGTATTTCTTCGCCGCGAGGTAAAACGCAAACGGCATGCACATCATAAGAATAGTTGCCGCATTGTTTCTCCACTGGAAGGGGAGGACTGAGAATTTCTGCGAGAATTCATCGAATCTTGAAGCGTATTCCTGAAACAGCGAGAGCGCGAGAGTAAAGAGAGCGGTCATATGAATTTTCGCAAATCTGTCGGAGAAATCATAGCCTCTGTCGGATCTGAGACAAGGTGAAACAAATGATATGAGTATCACCATACCGATACCGAGCGAGAACATATAAAACAGCGAAGTAGGGGAGAAATATGATTTCCAGTAGATAATCCCTGCGCCGCCGAGCAAAATCGCCGCAGATACAGCGAGCATGCCAGGGGTAAATGAGTTTTTTCTGAATTGAGGTTTATAAAGTATAAATCTCAGAATCACAAGAATTACAGTCGGTATTCCGAGATACCACATAGAGAAAAACTCGGGCGCGGAATTCTTGCATCGTATCGCAAAGCAACATATAACAAGTATACCTTCAAGTGTGGGGAGCAGGTCGTCGCTGAATATCAGAGTGGATGAAACGATAATTGCGAGGATATATGTCCCGAGGACTTCGCGGCCCGTGAATATAAAGGCACCCGCCACCGCAAACAGCAGAACGCTGTAGTAAACGGTAACGGAAAAACCGCTAAGTTTCGCGAATATCGACTTTATCTTTTCTGATTTTATCATAATAATAAATTTTATCATTGACATATAATAAAGTCAATTATGCCCGCGAATTATTACATAATTGTAAACTTTGGAAAAAGCTCTTGATTTTTCGGAAATAAGTGCTAAAATACATATTAGCACTCGACTGTTCAGAGTGCCAAAGTGTGTAATTTTTATTTGGAGGTATAAATATGAAAATCAAACCGCTTGCAGACAGAGTAGTTCTCAAGTCTGTTGAAATCGAAGAGAAGAGCGCCGGCGGAATTATCCTTGCGGCATCCGCTCAGGAGAAGCCTCAGGTAGCCGAAGTCGTAGCAGTCGGCCCCGGAGGACTCGTCGACGGCAAAGAGGTAAAAATGTATGTAAAAGTCGGCGATAAGGTTATCGCAGGCAAGTATTCCGGCACCGAAGTGAAACTCGGCAAGGATGAATATACAATAGTCCGCCAGAGTGATATTCTGGCAGTAGTTACCAAATAAGGGAGGAAATAACAATGGCAAAACAGATTATTTACGGCGAAGAGGCCCGCAAGGCTCTCCAGGCAGGCGTTGACAAGCTCGCCGATACAGTTAAAATCACACTCGGCCCCAAGGGCAGAAATGTTGTTCTCGATAAGAAATACGGCGCACCGCTCATCACCAATGACGGCGTCACAATTGCCAAGGAAGTAGAGCTTGAGGAGCCCTTTGAGAATATGGGCGCCCAGCTTGTAAAGGAAGTTTCCACCAAGACCAACGACGTTGCCGGCGACGGCACCACCACCGCTACTCTGCTTGCTCAGGCTCTCATCAGAGAAGGCCTCAAGAATGTTGCCGCAGGCGCAAACCCGATGGAAGTCAAGAAGGGGATTGCCAAGGCCGTTGAAGTTGTTGTAGCTCAGCTCAAAAAGAATTCCAAGCCCGTCGCAGGCTCCAAGGATATTGCCAGAGTCGGCACTATCTCTTCCGGCGACGAGGAAGTTGGTAAGTTTATTGCCGAAGCTATGGAAAAGGTCTCCGCAGACGGCGTTATCACCGTTGAGGAATCCAAGATTGCCACCACAGAGTGTGAAGTGGTCGAAGGTATGGAATTCGACCGCGGCTACATTTCCCCCTATATGGTTACCGATACAGATAAGATGGAAGCTGTCATTGACGACGCCAACATTCTTATCACCGATAAGAAAATCTCCAATATTCAGGATATCCTTCCTCTGCTTGAGCAGACCATGCATGCTGGCGGAAAGCTTGTAATTATCGCCGAGGATGTTGAGGGCGAAGCTCTCTCGACCATCCTTGTCAATAAACTTCGCGGCGTATTTACCTGCGTCTGCGTCAAGGCTCCCGGTTTCGGCGACAGAAGAAAGGAAATGCTTCAGGATATCGCGGCTCTCACAGGCGGCGAGGTCATTACCTCTGATCTCGGTCTTGAGCTCAAGGATACCCAGATGTCTCAGCTCGGCAGAGCAAGACAGGTTAAAATCAGCAAGGAAAACACAATTATCGTTGACGGCGCAGGCTCCAAGAAGGATATAGCCGCGAGAGTCAATATGATCAGAACTCAGCTTGAGAATACAACCAGCGAATTTGATAAGGAAAAGCTTCAGGAGCGCCTTGCAAAGCTCGCGGGCGGTGTAGCGGTCATCAAGGTCGGTGCAGCTACCGAGGTCGAAATGAAGGAAAAGAAGCTCCGCATCGAAGACGCTCTTGCAGCTACCAAAGCAGCTGTTGAAGAGGGATGCGTAGCAGGCGGCGGCGTTGCTCTGCTCAATACTGCAGATGCAGTCAAAGCTCTTCTCGCAAAGACCGATGACGCCGATGAGAAGACCGGCATCAGCATCGTTCTCAAAGCAATCGAGGAACCCATCCGCCAGATAGCGGCTAACGCAGGCCTCGAGGGCAGCGTAATCGTAAACGCCATCTATACCTCAAAGAAGGTCGGCTACGGCTACGATTTTGCCAACGATAAGTATACCGATATGGCAAAGGCCGGCATTCTCGATCCCACCAAGGTTACGAGAAGCGCCATCCAGAACGCCGCATCCGTAGCGGCTATGGTTCTCACCACAGAGAGCCTTGTCACCGATATTCCCGACCCGAAGGCAGAGGCCGCAGCTGCAGCCGCAATGGCCCAGGGCGGAGGAATGTATTGATTAACGGGAAACGAACAACGCAATAAAACAAATAAGCCCGCAGGTTCGAGCCTGCGGGCATTGTTTATTATTATTCATCTTGCAAAGAATCTGACAATTGAGGGCAAAATTGCGATAAGTGTCGAAAAACTGACCGTGAGTATGATGAAAACCAGATTCATAGCCCATTCGCTTGCGAGAAGACCGATGAATTCTCTCATCTGAGCATTCGGCCAGAAATACCATTTTGTTTTTGCGCCTATGCCGTCGGCTCTCAGGCCGGCCTTCGCCGAAAGAATACCGCTTCTGAATATATGATAATTCGTCGTTGAGAAAAGAATGTTTGCACTTTTCTTATGCTCGTCGGCGATTTTTTTTGAGAATTTCATATTCTCGAGCGTGGTGGTTGATTCCGTTTCGGGGAAAATTATGCTCTCATCAATGCCGTTTTCAATAAGATAGTTCTTCATGCATTCGCCTTCGCTGATAACCTCGTCGCTTCCCTTCCCTCCCGAGGGGATGAAACACGGCGTCTTTTCACCGGATGCGGTTTGCTTTTTGTAGAATTCAACAGCCCTGTCAATCCTGCCCCTGAGCAGCGGTGTCGGCGTGCCGTCGTTTTTTACCTTGCAACCGAGTATCATTATGAAATCCTGATTGTATTTAGGCTCATGTCTCGCGGCATACTATGTGCAGAACTGCGTCGAGAAGAGCAAACATTCAAAGTATACAAAAGCTGATGATATTGAGGCTCTCAGCACCGCTCCGAGCACATCCCCGGCTGAATTCGAAGTCGAATTCGGGAAGGCTATAAGCATAATAATACATATAGCAGAGCCGCCTGCGAGCACAGCGCTGATAAGCAGTCCGAACAGGTTGTTTCTGCGGAAGCCCTCGTGCCTGATAAGCGAAATATTGCTGACCGATAAAAAGCCGGCAAAGATAATTACGAGGGGTATGGAGATAATAAAAATAAATGAGGTTATGATGCCCGCAAAATTGAAAACCTGCCAGCTGTCAATTCTGCCGGGCAGAAGGAAATAGCCGGTAATCAAGCCGAAATACATTATGCTCATAAGCCCCGAGAATATTGCAAGACCGAGGTCGAGCACAGTCTTATATGAGAAGAACAGTGACTTTTTGCGATAGAAAAACTGTCTGAATGTCATAATAAAAGTAATCAAAGTCAAGAGGAAAATACCTGCCAGCAGGAACTGATGCCCGCCGAAATCATATCCTTCGATATATATGACACCGCTCGGGAGCACAGTGCAGTCAAAGAAGACTCCCGTTCTGTTCAGCTCATTTTCATTAGAAGTAACCCAAGCTTTAAATTCCGCTTTTCCGGGTTTCAGAGCGCGAAAGCGGAATTTTGTTATTCCGTTTTCCGTTCCGCTTTCCGTGCATTCAATAACGCCTTCATCGGAGCATTCGATTTCGGTTGTTGATCCCTCGTAAGTGTTGCTGATATAAACGGTATAGTTTCTTCCGGTCGCAAGTATCATAATAACCGTAAAGAGAATAACCGCAGCATAGGCCGAAATCATTATTGCCCGAGATTTTTTCTTATTCAAAATAAATCACCCTGCTGGTTTTAATGTAATCACTTCGTATCTGCAATGAGAATCCGTCCTGAACGGCACCCTCCAGCCCGATGCTCCGGGGCTTAACAGCATTACTGCTTCGCCGCTCTTGTATTCGCCTTTTGAATATGAAACGATTCCCGTAAATTCGCCGAGCGGAAACAATTGACCGGCGTGAGTGTGTCCGGAAAGCTGCAAATCGGCACCCGTAACCAGATTGTTCTTGAATTCGAGAGGCTGGTGGTCGGCGACGATAAGATATTTATTCTCATCGGGATTGATAAGGGCGGAAGCTTCCTTGCGAAGCTCTTTTTCGCTTCTGTCTTCCCTGCCGAGAAGCAGCAGGTCATCATCCAATGAAATATATTCATCCTTGAGGACAGTTATACCGTTGCGTGTTATTATTTCTTCAAGCTCTTCGGGCGTATACTGCTGACCTCTGGCATATTCGGCGTGCTTTTGTCTGTCATGGTTTCCGTGAATATAATAAACGGGAATTCCGCAGCTGCCGAAAAGGCTGTATAACCGCTCGGCCTCTTCTTTAGTCGTGTAATCATCGGTGATATCTCCGCCGAGGATTATCGCTTCGGGTTTTTCGGCCTTTATGTTTTCAATCTCTTTTTCAATAACCGTAAACGGCTGAGCGCTTCCAATATGTATATCGGCAAGAAATACTATCTTATGCTCTGAATTCAGCTTGCCTGAAGTATATGTGTGATAATCCGGCTTTACAATCTGCATATTGACCGTGCCGTAAATAAAAAATAGAATGCCGAAAATAAGGGAGATTATCTTTGATACATAAAATTTTCTTTCTCGTTTTGAAATTACGGATATAACGGAATATATAATGTCGGCAACAGCATCCGCAAAAAGCGCCGCATAGAGCGCAAACATAATCGGTTGCGCCGGCCTTAACTGCACCGGTCCCGCCATAACCAGGGCTCCGAGACCGATGCCGAGAAGTGCTTTTATTACAATAATTACAATCCGCGCGGAGGCTTTGAAGCTTTTCTTTTTCAAGCCGAACTGCACGGCGCTGAGTATGAGCTCTGCCGAAGCAAAGAGCAGAATCCAGGTAAGATAGAATTTCATTTTCGTTTTCCTCAATATATTAAAACAGAATTATAAACAATCCGGTTTAATATATTAACAGAATAATTGATATTTTTCAAGTGTATTCATTGACATTTGCTCTGTAATAGCGGATAATTGAAGCGGTGATTAAATGAAAGTTGTCAGCTACAATGATAAATACAGAGAGCAGGTTCAGCGAGTCTGCCTGCTGACAGGCCCGCTTGATGCTCCGACAAACAAGCGGGTGGGGGATTATATCCTTAACAACTACTGTAATTATTATATCGAGATGGAGAGTGAAAACTGCTTTGCTCTTGTTGACGATAATGATAATGCCGTCGGTTATATTCTCTGCGCAGAGAATTATAAAAAATACAGAGCCGGTTATAAGCCCTATTATGAAATCGTAAAGAAAAACGCGGGTAAGGATTTGATTGAGGTCCGTGCCGAACAGGCGGTTCTCCGCTTTTTTTCGCGCAGGTATCCCGCTCATCTCCATATAGATATGCTCGATGAATACACGGGTAAGGGGAGCGGATCTGAGCTTATGAATACTCTGCTCTCCCACCTTAAATCAAAAGGCGTTAAAGGAATAATGCTTATAGTCGGCACCGGCAACGAGGCCGCGGTCAGATTTTATAAGCGCAACGGTTTTAAAATGCTCGTCTCCGCCTTCGGCGGAACGGTCATGGGGTTACAATTATAATATTGTATTTTACATTCGGTTGTGTTAATATAATTTTATACTGATTAAGGGGATGCTAATATGAAAAACAGTGTCAACCGTATAGTTGCCGTATTTCTTGCGGCCGTAATGCTCGTTTCCTGCTTTGCTCTCGGCGTAACCGCAGAGACTCAGGAGCCGGTTTCGAGTGGCGAAAGAGTTACCGCGGTCAGCGAAAACGATGTCGAGAAAAATGGTCTCTATCCTTATCTTACCAATCCCGGTGCGACCCCGGAAAATACGAGCAACGCCGTGGTTATACCGGGCGTATTCCAGTCAAAGACACGCCTCTATAATGACGACGGCACAGTTGCGCTCAATTCCGAGGGCAAGGAATACGAAATGCCGTTTTTCCTTGATACCACTTCCGATATTGTTAAATTTGCGCTCGGCAAATGCCTCGGTCCTCTTCTCCTGACACTCTTCACCCAGCACGATTTCGGCCATATGCTTGCCAAGAGAGTCGGCGAAACTCTCGGCGAAGTGCTTGCGGGCAAGGTGAAATGCGACAGCCAGGGCAAGATGATTGCGAATGTCAGAGCCGATAAGTATACCGATTCGGTTGCAACTCTCACTCAGGAGGATAAGGACTGGCTCTATGCGCAGATTCCCCTGAATGACTATACCGACATAGTCGGCGAGGATCATCTATATTATTTTTCCTATTGTTCATTCGGCAATATCGATGAAATAGTTGATGAGCTATATGATCTCATTGTCAAGGCTGCAAATGCTTCTCCGACCGGCAAGGCCAATATAGTTCCCATCAGCCAGGGCGGAACTCTCGCAAACGACCTCCTCGCGAGACATAAGGATCTCGGCGAATATGTTGACAGAATTATTTATATCGTTCCCGCAATTGACGGCACGGTCCTGCTCGGCGATATCTATGAGCACGGCCTTATCGATGATGACGAAGCACTCTACAGAGAGATGCTCCCGACCTTAATCAAAGGCGGCGACACTCCGTGGCTCGGTAATCTTCTGACGGTTGTCCTCAGAATTCTCCCGAACGATGTTCTCAACGATATACTCGACAGAGCAGCCGACGGCCTTATCGATCCCTATCTCAAATATACAACCACCATGTGGGCGCTGATTCCTTCGGCCAATTATCCCGCGGCGGCCGCAAAATACCTTGACGACCCCGAGGATGCTTTCATAAAAGCTCAGACCGATGCTTTCCATGAGGCTCAGGTCAACAGATTTGAGAATATTCAGTATCAGATTGATACATACGGCGTCGAAGTATTCGATATCTGCGACTATAACGTTCATCTTTATCCGATTGCCGATTCCTGGAAGACCCTCAACGGCGACGGTATCATCCAGCTCAATTCGACTTCGATGAACGCCTTCAGCATGCCCGTTGACGAAAAACTTCCCGATGATTATGTCCCCGTCAAGGGCGAGAAGTATATTGACAAATACCGCAATGTTGACGCGGGTGCAGGTTTCATTCCCGATCAGACCTTCTATTTCCATAATCAGAATCATGAGAGCACCGGCAATAACGATGTAATAATGAAGCTCGCAATCTGCTTGCTCATCGACAAGGATTTCACATCGGTCGATTCCTATCCCGATAAATTCCCGCAGTTCAATGAGGCGAGAAACAGCAAGAGCATCCGCGCTCAGCTCGCTTCGATAAAGGCTCTCGA
>JAFZOE010000009.1 GCA_017552845.1 Clostridia bacterium | reverse complement strand
GTGACAACAAGTGCACGCAGACCGAACAACACGCCCGAAGCAATAAGCGCAGGAATAAGGGCAATAATGACATCGAGCATTATGCTTCTTGTGGTCTTTCGGCTCCTCGCATGAGGAGAGGCGCTGACATATAAATTTTTACCGTTTACCATTTATTTTGACGCCTCCTCTCTGAGAATTGTCTTTGCAAGGCGCATATACTGAACAAGCGGAACACCTGCGGGGCAGGAATAAGCGCATGAGCCGCATTCCATACAGACGTTGACGCCGATTCTCTTGAGCGTATCGGTATCCTTCGCCTTGGTCGCTCTGACTATATTTGTAGGCGTGAGCGAGAGCGGGCAGGCGGCGGCGCAGGAGCCGCAGCGGATACAATCCGTCTCTTTCTTAATGAACGCGTCATTCTTATCAAAAGCGAGAATAGCGTTATTCTGCTTAAGTATCGGCAAATCCGTGCCGACTATTGCGAGACCCATCATGGGACCGCCGGTAATGATTTTTGCAGGCTCGGTCTTGAAGCCTCCGCAGAAATCTATGATTTCGCCGATATTTGTGCCGATAGGAACCCTGACGTTTTTCGGATTCGCTATTGCAGAGCCGTCAACGGTCAGTGAACGCGAAACAAGAGGCTTTCCAAATTTGAGATATCTCGAGAGATATGAAACGGAAGCGACGTTCATTACCACGCATCCGACATCCGCGGGAAGCTTTCCGGGCGGAACCTTTCTGCCGGTCGCGGACTGAACCATCATCTTCTCAGCGCCCTGAGGATACTTGGATTTGAGAACCATGAGTTTCACGGCGTCATCCTCGTTATTATCCTTATCGGCAATATTCTTAAGAACCTTGAACGCCTCGGGTTTGTTATCCTCCGCGGCGATTATGACATTTTTAAAGCCGAGAAGCTCCTTGAGAGTATAGACGGCGGAAATTATATTCCACGAATTATCGAGGCACTCGCGATAGTCAACAGTGATATAGGGCTCACACTCCGCCGCGTTGACAACAAGGGTGTCGATTCCCTTATCCTGCGGAAAAGCGAGTTTTACATGAGTCGGGAATCCGGCTCCGCCGAGACCTACAAGACCGCTCGCACGCACGGCTTTAAGCAAATCATCTCTGTTTTCAACCTTCGGGGGCTCAATGCCTTCCCAGAGACGCATCTCGCCGTCGCTCTCGATAGTGACAGCTTTTGAAAGCGTGCCGTTCGGCATCTTGACTTCGCCGACCGCCTTGACCGTGCCTGAGACCGAAGCGTGAATCGGCGCGCTGACGAATTTGTCGCTGTCGCCTATCAGCTGACCTACGGCTACGGTATCGCCGACTTTAACAACCGGCTCGCACGGTGCGCCGATATGCATCTGCATCGGGATTACTACGGTTTCCGGTGTCGGGATTCTCACCACTTCCATATCAGCGGTATTCTTGTGGTGATCGACCTTGACGCCGCCTCTGACTTTCTTTACGGCTGTCAGAACTCCGCCGGGGACCTTGCTCATATTGATCTCCTCCCAAACTTAACTGAATTGCTTCAGAATTATTAACCTTTGTAAAAATACTTTCTCTGCTTTTCGAGCGCTGGCAGGATGGCTCTGAAAATCAGACCCGTC
>JAFZOE010000041.1 GCA_017552845.1 Clostridia bacterium | reverse complement strand
CGATGACGCTGCTGTGCTATTCATTCCTTTTCGGCATCATTCATCTTTTCTTCGGCCTGGGATGCGCGTTTGTCAAAATGTGGAAGCAGGGGAACACAACCGGCGCCGTGTTTGACTGCGTGCCCGTATTCCTGCTGATTCTCGGCATAGCGCCTATAGGCGCGGGAATACTCAATGTAACCGTTCCGGCGATTCTTACAACAATCGGCAAATATCTCGCGATAGCGGGCGGCGTGCTCATTGTTTTGACCGCAGGGCGAAGCTCAAAGAATATAGCAGGAAAACTCGGAATAGGCCTCTACGGCCTATATAACACGGCTTCCGGCTGGCTGAGCGACATCCTTTCATATTCGAGACTGCTCGCTCTCGGACTCTGCACGGGCGTTATAGCAACGGTCGTCAACACCCTCGGCTGCATTCCGTCAAACAAAGCAGTCAAGGCGGTTATGCTCACGGCGGTATTCATATTCGGTCATGTTGTGAATATGGCGATAAATCTTATCGGCACCTATGTTCACACAAACCGACTTCAGTATGTTGAATTCTTTGCAAAATTTTATGAGGGCGGAGGCAGAAGCTTCACGCCGCTCAGAACAAATACAAAATATTACAAGGTCAAGGAGGACTAAGTTATGTCATTCGGCATTTTATTCGCAATTCTCGGAGGCGTTCTCGCAGCAGTAGGCGGCGGTATCGGTTCCGCAATCGGTGTTGGCCGCGTCGGCCGCGCCGCAGCAGGTGTAGTTACCGAGGATCCCTCAAAATTCGGTAAGGTTCTTATTCTTGAAATTCTTCCCGGCACTCAGGGCCTTTACGGCTTCCTTATTGCCTTCCTTCTTTTAACCCAGATAGGTGTTATGGGCGGCTCTCCCATCCAGCTTACCACCGCTCAGGGGCTCATGTATTTCGCGGCCTGCCTTCCTATGGCAATCTGCGGATTTATCTCTGCTCTTCATCAGGCGAACGCCGCCGTTTCGGGCGTTTCAATCGTAGCCAAGAGACCTGAAGAGAGCGGTAAAGCAATCATCTTCGCCGCAATGGTTGAGACCTACGCGGTTCTTGCTCTTCTTATTTCAATTCTTGCCATGTTCAATATCACTGCCAATATCGGTGTCTGAGGATTGAATTATGACAGGACTCGAGAAAATACTGGAAAAGATAAATACCGATTCCGGGTGGCTGTGTTCGGATATTGAAGCGAGAGCGGCAAAGCAGTGCGAAAAGATTGCCGCCGAAGCTGAGGAGAAAGGCAGAGCCATAGCTGCTGAAGCGGAAAAGAAGGCGGCTGCCGACGGCGAAACCGTAATTAAGATGGCAAAATCCGCCGCTTCGCAGATTTCAAGGCAGACTATCCTCGCCGCAAAGGTTGAGGCGGTCAATGAAACGCTTGCGAAGCTGATTGAAGCGCTCAATAATCTGCCAGCCGATAAATACTTCCCCGCGATAATAAAACTTGCTGCGGAGAATGCGATGAGCGGCAAATGCACCGCCTCGCTCGGCGAGAGGGATTTAAGCAGAAAGCCCGCGGATTTTGAGGCTAATCTTAAAAGTGCGCTTGCCGCAAAGGGAGCGGATTGCACTCTTTCCGATAAACCCGAAAACATAGCCAGCGGTATCTTCCTCGATTACGGCAATATTGCGATAGACTGCTCTTTTGAATCCGTAATCGAAGAGAAATCGGATATCTATAAAGAAAAAATCAGCGAAATTATTTTTTGACAGGCGGTGAGAGATAATGCGCGAAACCGAATACGCTTACGCCGTGGCGAGAATCAGGGCCAATGAGCTTAAAATGCTCTCCCAGCAGGATTTTGACCGCCTGATTGCCGCGGAAAGCTTCAGCGCCGCCTTGAGAATATTGACTGACAAAGGCTGGAGCGAGCCGTCGGGAAATTCCGCTTATGATATCTGCGAGACGGAGACCGAAACGGTCTGGCGTTTTATCGCAGAGAGCGTTCCCGACAGAGATCTTCTCGACGCGATGATTATCGGCAATGATTTTGCAAATCTCAAAGCCGCAATCAAGGCGAAGTTTTCAGATCTTAAAATTTCGGAATATATGACCGTGCCCTCTCTCTGCCCTTCCGAGACAATAGTCAAAGCCATTGACGAGGGAGAATTCTCACTGCTTCCCGAATATCTTGCGGATTGTGCGGATAAGGCATATCACGCATATACCGAGAAGGAGAGCGGCCAGCTGACCGAAATCATAATTGATAAGGAATGCGCCGCGGCAAAGCTGAGATTTGCGGAGAAATCAGATAGCGAACTTCTCAGGGAGATTCACACACTGACTGCCGCAGTTTCCGATATCAAAACTGCGAGGCGTTGTGCTTCAACAGGTAAATCAAGGCAGTTCGCCCTTGATGCCGTAAGCGGATGCGGAAAGATCGATGCCCAGAAGCTCGTAAACGCAGTTTATGAGAAAGAGGAGCTTGCTCAGCTTGTGACAGACGCCGGACTCGGAATCCTTGCAGATTATGCGGACGGTGATTTCACGGCTCTCGAAATGTTCTGCGACAATTACATCACCCGCAGGGCAAGAGAGTATAAGCATGAGATTTTCGGCCCCGACGCCGCGGTTGCCTATTATTACGGCAAGCTCGCCGAGATAAAGAATGTGAGAATCATTCTCTCGGCAAAGGCGAGCGGAGTGCCCAAAGATGTAATTCAGCAGAGAGTGAGGGAGCTTTATGTATAAGATAGCCGCATTGGGCGATAAAGACAGTATCTACGGCTTTGCCTCGCTCGGAGTCAATATTTTTCCCGCGGACGATGCCGCCGAGGGGACTAAAATCCTCAGGGGCCTCGCGGAGGCGGATTATGCAGTAATATATATCACGGAGCAGCTTGCGACGGCCATGGGCGCCGAGCTCGAGCGCTACGCTTCAAGACCTCTGCCCGCAATCATCCCGATTCCGGGTGTCAGAGGCAATACAGGCCTCGGTCTCGACAATGTCAGCAAATTTGTCGAGAAGGCCGTAGGCAGCGATATTTTATCCTGACAGAAAGGTATGATTTAATATGAGTACCGGTGTTATAACTAAAATTGCCGGCCCGCTTGTCGTGGCCTCCGGCATGAGAGACGCCAATATGTTTGACGTTGTGCGTGTATCCGATGCCCGCCTTATCGGCGAGATTATCGAGATGCGCGGCGACAGGGCGTCCATTCAGGTCTATGAGGAGACTTCCGGCATCAAGACCGGCGAGCCCGTCGAATCCACCGAAGAGCCGCTGAGCGTCGAGCTTGGTCCCGGCCTTATCAAAGGTATATTCGACGGTATCCAGAGACCGCTTGAAAAAATCAGGGAGCTCGCGGGCAATAACCTCACGAGAGGTATTGAAGTCCCCGCGCTCGACAGAGACGCTCTCTGGAATTTCGAGCCTTGTGTCAAGGTTGGCGACAAAGTTGTCGGCGGCGACATTCTCGGCACAGTCAAAGAGACCGACGTTGTCCTTCATAAGATTATGGTTCCCCCGGCCGTTTCGGGCACGGTTTCCGAAATAAACGCGGGTGAATACAAGATCACCGATAGAATCGGCTCGATAAAGACCGATGACGGCAAGGATTTCACCCTGACTCTTATGCAGAAGTGGCCCGTCAGACGCGGCAGACCTTATGCAAAGAAGATCTCACCCGATATTCCGCTCGTTACCGGTCAGCGCGTTGTTGACGCTCTTTTCCCGATAGCGAAGGGCGGTGTCGCGGCTATTCCCGGCCCCTTCGGCAGCGGCAAAACCGTTACCCAGCACCAACTCGCAAAATGGGCCGAGGCTGACATAGTTGTCTATATCGGCTGCGGCGAGCGCGGAAACGAAATGACCGACGTTCTCAATGAGTTCCCCGAACTTATCGATCCGCACACGGGCAGGTCGCTGATGGAGAGGACCGTTCTTATTGCGAACACCTCCGATATGCCCGTTGCCGCGCGCGAAGCTTCGATTTATACCGGCATCACAATCGCCGAATACTTCAGGGATATGGGCTATTCCGTAGCCCTTATGGCGGATTCAACCTCAAGATGGGCAGAAGCGCTCCGCGAAATGTCGGGCAGACTTGAAGAAATGCCCGGCGAAGAGGGCTACCCCGCATACCTCGGCAGCCGTCTGGCTCAGTTCTATGAGAGAGCGGGCAGAGTTATCTCACTCGGCTCGGATGAGCGTGAGGGCGCCCTCTCGGTTATCGGCGCGGTTTCGCCTCCCGGCGGCGATATTTCAGAGCCCGTTTCCCAGGCAACCCTTCGTATCGTCAAGGTTTTCTGGGGCCTCGATTCGGCTCTTGCTTATAAGAGACATTTCCCCGCCATCAACTGGCTTACCAGCTACTCGAACTACGCCGATTCCCTAGGCAAATGGTTCAATGAAAATGTCAATCCCGAGTGGACGGTCCTTCGCGGCAGAATCATGGCTCTGCTCTCGGATGAGGCCTCGCTCGATGAAATAGTCAAGCTCGTCGGTATGGATGCTCTCTCGCCATCCGACCGTCTCAAGATGGAGGCGGCGAGGTCAATCCGCGAAGACTTCCTTCACCAGCTTGCATTCCACGAGGTTGATACTTATTCCTCGCTCAACAAGCAGTATTGCATGATGAAGCTTGTCATCAAGTATTATGATGAATCGCTCGCCGCCCTCGGCAACGGCGCGAATATCAATGAGATAGTCGCCCTGCCCGTCAGAGAGGCGATAGGCAGATTCAAATACGTTCCCGAAGAGAACGTAAACGATGAATTCAAGAAGATTTCCGACGATCTCAGCTATCAGATAAAAGTCGCCGAGTCAAATAAGGAGGATTACTGATGTCTAAAGAATACAGAACTATTCAGGAAGTAGCCGGTCCTCTTATGCTCGTGCGTGAGGTCGAAGGCGTTGCCTATAACGAGCTCGGTGAAATCGAGCTTGCAGACGGCGAAAAGAGAAGATGCCGCGTGCTTGAAATAGACGGCACCAACGCTCTCGTTCAGCTCTTTGAAGACTCCACCGGTATCAACCTTGCCGACAGCGTTGTGCGCTTCACCGGAAGACAGATGGAGCTCGGCCTTTCACTCGATATGCTCGGCAGAGTTTTCGACGGCCTCGGCAGACCGATTGACGGCGGCCCCGAAATCATTCCCGAGAAGAGAATGGATGTAAACGGCGTTCCCATCAATCCCGCCGCGAGAAGCTATCCGCAGGAATTCATCCAGACCGGCGTTTCCGCCATTGACGGCCTCAACACCCTCGTCAGAGGTCAGAAACTCCCGATTTTCTCCATGAGCGGTCTTCCCCACGCTCAGCTCGCCGCGCAGATTGCTAGGCAGTCAAAGGTAAGGGGCAAGGATGAGCAGTTCGCGGTTGTTTTCGCCGCGATGGGTATCACTTTCGAGGAGAGCGACTATTTTGTTCAGTCATTCCGCTCGACCGGTGCTCTTGACAGAACAGTCATGTTCTCAAACCTTGCGAATGACCCTGCGATTGAGAGAATCGCGACTCCAAAAATGGCGCTCACAGCCGCCGAATATCTTGCATTTGACAAGGGAATGCACGTTCTCGTCATCCTTACCGATATAACCAACTACGCGGACGCCCTGCGTGAGGTTTCCGCCGCGCGTAAAGAAGTTCCCGGCCGCCGCGGTTATCCCGGATATATGTATACCGACCTCGCTTCAATATATGAGAGAGCCGGCAGGCAGAGAGGCAAAGAGGGATCAATCACGATGATTCCGATTCTCACCATGCCTGAGGATGACAAGACTCATCCGATTCCCGACCTCACCGGATACATCACCGAGGGTCAGATTATCCTTGACCGTGAGCTTTACAGAAAGGGCGTCAATCCGCCCATCAACGTTCTTCCTTCCCTTTCGAGACTTAAGGATAAGGGTATCGGCGAGGGCAAGACCAGAGAGGATCATTCAAACACGATGAATCAGATTTTCTCGGCCTACGCCAGAGGCAAGGACGCAAAAGAACTTATGGTCGTTCTCGGCGAAGCCGCGCTTACCGATATGGATAAGCTTTATGCGAAATTTGCCGATGAATTTGAGAGCGTCTATGTTTCTCAGGGATATGAGACCAACAGAGACATCGAGGAAACTCTCGATATCGGCTGGAAACTGCTTGAAATCCTTCCGAGAAGCGAGCTCAAGAGAATCAGCGACGCTTTCCTCGATAAGTATTACGGCAAAGTCTGACGGGGTGATGATATGGCAATAATGAATGTCAACCCCACCCGTATGGAGCTCACCAATCTCAAGAGAAAGCTCGTTACCGCCCGCAGAGGCCATAAGCTTTTAAAGGATAAGCGCGATGAGCTTATGCGCATTTTCCTTGAAAAAGTGCGTGAAAACAAAGAGCTTCGCAAAGAGGTTGAGCAGGGGATAGCGAAGGCGAATACCGCCATGAGCGTCGCGAGATGCGTAATGAGCGATAAATCCCTCGAGGTCGCCCTTATGCTGCCGACTCAGGAGATGTATCTCGATGTGGACGAGAAAAACGTGATGAGCGTCATGATTCCGGTTTTTGATGTGAGATTCAGGACCGTGAATGAGCATGATATCTATTCCTACGGCTTTAGCGAGACCTCTGGGGAACTCGACGTTGCGGTTAAGGCTCTTTCGGATATTATGCCAAAGATGATACGCCTCGCTGAAATCGAGAAATCCTGCCGACTGATGGCGGATGAAATAGAAAAGACGCGCCGCAGGGTTAACGCCCTTGAGCACGTCATGATTCCGAGATATGAAGAGACCATCAAATATATTTCAATGAAGCTCGATGAGAATGAGAGAAGCACCACTACGCGCCTTATGAAGGTCAAGGATATGATGCTCAACGAAGCTCATCACTATAATCAGTGAAATACGGCTCCCGACGCGGTTCAGACGGTCGGGAGCGGCTTATAAAGGAATGAGAATATGAGATATGTATTATATGCCCTGCTCGGCATAGTTGCCGTCTTTGTTGTATTATTGATAATTGCGGTTATCAGAGCAATTATGATCAAAGCGAAGCTTCCCGAAAAGGCTGTAGCGGTTACATATACCCCCGATGAGGAGAAGCTCTATGCCGAAAAACTTTCGGCAATGGTCAAGGAGCCGACCGTTTCCGCCCAGCCCGATGAAACTGATCTTGAGAGGTTCAAAAAGCTTCATGAGGTCATGCGCGAAAAGTTTCCGCTGATATTCAAAACTCTGGAAGTAACCGATATTGACTGCAACCTGATTCTGCGCTGGAAGGGTGCGGATTCCTCAAAGCAGCCTATTCTCTTTATGGGGCATCAGGATGTCGTTCCCGCTCCCGATGACGGGACCTGGAAATATCCGCCGTTTTCGGGCCTTATCGCCGACGGCAGAATTCACGGCAGGGGAGCGCTCGACTGCAAGTGCACTGTCTTTTCCGAATGGCAGGCAGTTGAGGAACTGATCGCAGAAGGATTCACACCACCGAGGGATATATATCTTACCTGCTCGGTAAATGAGGAGAATTCCGGCGGCGGAGCCGAAAAGATTGTCAACTGGTTCAAAGAGAACGGAATACGCCTCGCTTTTGCAATGGATGAGGGCGGCGCGATAGTCAGCGGAATGATTCCCGGCATCAGCACAAATGTCGTAGCTGCAGGTGTTGTCGAAAAGGGCTCAGCCCATATTAAATTCACCGCCAAGGGCAAGGGCGGCCATTCATCGACTCCCGTTCCCGGCAATCCGATTGCCCGCCTCTCGGCGTTTGTCTGCGAAATCGAAAAGAAAAACCCCTTTAAGAAGCAGTTTGTTCCCATTGTGGATGATATGTTTGCGCATCTTGCCCCTTATCTCACATTCCCGCTCCGCCTTCTGCTCGGCAATCTCTGGCTTTTCAAGCCGCTTGTCGGCTGGGTGATGCCTAAGTTTTCTCCGATGGCAAACGCGTTCCTGAGAACCACAATCGTATTCACCATGAGCGGCGGTTCTGAGGCGGCAAATGTTATTCCCGCCGAAGCGTATGTCGTGGCGAATATCAGGCCGTCAATTCAGCAGAATCTTGATTCCTGTCTTGCAGTTCTCAAGAAGATTGCCGCGAAATATGATCTTGAGGCCGAGGTTATCAAGGGCACAAGTGCCTCAGGCATCACCGATTCGCACGGCGAGGAATTCAAGTTCATTGAAGAATGTATGCATGCCTGCTTCCCCGGATTCTGCTTCACGCCCTATTATATGGCGGGCGGCACGGACTGCCGCAAATATGAGCCGATTACGGATAACTGCATCCGCCTCTGCCCGATAAGAGTTGAGCCGGATCAGATGAATGCCATGCACGCGGCGAATGAGAGCATCAACACCGATGCCCTCGCCGAGACGGTCAAGTGCTATAAGTATATTATGAAAAATCATAAATAATAGAGCAACGCTCCGCAGAAGCCGGTTTACTTCTGCGGAGTGTTTTTGTTTGACGAATTACTATTTATAAAGAGGAGGTTATTGTTATTTCAGAACGGAGATAACTGCAGCGGCTGCTGCGACGGTTGCCGCTGTGGCGGCGTATTTCGGCAGGGAGGTTTCTCTCTCGTAAACGTATCTGAGATTCTCGACCTTGACCGCGATTGCGCCCGCCCTGTTTGCAGCGAGTATGTCGCTCGAGAGCTTATCACCAATCATCGCGATCTTTTCAACCGGCACGCCGAGACGGCGGGAGGCTATTTCAATTCCTCTGGGTGAGGGCTTGAGCGAGAGCGCGACGAAGCCTACATTGCACATCTGTCTTGAGAGGATGAACGCCCTGCCGTTGAGAGTATTCGAGACGATAATAACTTTGATTCCGGAACGCATCATATTGCGCGTCCACTCGCGCACGCCTTCTTCGAGCCTGAATGAGCCGAAGAATACGGCGGTGTTGTCGAGGTCGACTGCGACTGCTTCTGCACCCATATTTCTGATGTCTTCGGGTGTGATATCGAGTATATGCCTGTAATAATAATCGGGCATTGCTTTTTCTTTTCTGTCAAAAATCATTGCTTGAACCTTCCTTAATCTGTGAGCTTATTTGATTGAGTAACCGCAATTCACAGCCATCCAAACTGCAAAATACGTTTATTTTTCGTTCGACACATATTAGTGTAATAATAAGGCTATTTTGTTGCATTAAAAATTAATTTTTTGTAAATTTATATAAATTTTACAAATTTTATTGTGCAATATTGATACTTATCAAAGCAAAATCACGGTGATATAATGATAAACGGAATTATTTAAGGAGGCAGAAATATGAAATCAGCAATGAAAAAATCGCTCGCAATCCTGCTCTGCGCGGCAGTTCTCATTCCGTGCATGCTGCTCGGCTCGTTTGCGGCGGAAAACTCGGATAAGACTCTTCAATTCAACAGTGACGGCAAGTTCACAATCCTGAATTTCAGCGATATTCAGGACGGTTACCCCATGAAGCCGATTACAAAAAGATACCTTAAGGATACGCTGAATCTCGTGAAGCCCGACCTTGTTGTACTCACCGGCGACAACATCGCCGGCTACAGGACCAAGACAAAATCCGCGAGCAAGAATGAAATCAAGGAATTCATGGATATCTTCAAAGCCGCGAATGTAAAAGTCGCCATGGTATTCGGCAACCACGATGATGAGGATAACGCTGCCGATAAGGCATATCAGTATGAAGTCTATGAAAGCTATGATAATTTCATCGGCGGCGATTACGGCAAATCGAGCGGCAGACTCGGAACTCTGAATATTCCGATTCTCTCCTCAGACGGAACGAAGACCGCTTTCAATATCTGGATGACCGACAGCGGCACCTACAATGATGAGAATGACAAGGGCGGTTACGGCTGTGTCCACAAGGATCAGATTGAGTGGTATAAAGAGACCTCGGCCGCGCTTAAAGAGGCAAACGGCGGCGAGCCTGTCTATTCGATAAACTTCCAGCATATAGTTGTTCCAGAAATCTGGGATGCGCTCGATGAACACGATGAAAAAGTCGACGGCAGCGTTGAACATGGCGGCAAATACTATACTCTTCCCGAAGGGGCGAAGGGTGAGCTCGGCGAGAGCCCCTGCCCGCCCGAATACACCAACGGTCAGTTTGCGGCATGGCTCGAGCAGGGCGATGTCATCGCTTCTGTCTGTGGCCACGACCACATAAATTCCTATGAAATTGATTATCAGGGAATCAAGCTCATCAACACCCCCGGTATCGGATTCAATTCTTACAACAACCATGTTGTCGGCTCGAGAGTATTTGTTCTCGATGAGAATAATCCTCAGGAATTCGAGACCTACTGCCTCGCTTATAACGATGTCTATGCCGAGGATGATGCCGTTGCGCAGAGCCTCTATGAGTTATATTCGGATGAAACCGATACAGGCACCAAAATCGCCGCGGTATTCAAATATATCTTCGCTCTTTTCCTCAGCATATTCAAATAATAATAAACATGCCCTCTCCAAAAACGGAGAGGGCGTAAGCTTTTTATTCATCTTTGGGTATATTCTTTTCTCTCATAGTAAGCGAGATTCTGCCTTTGGCCGTATCGACCTTCAGAACCCAGGTTGTGACTACCTGACCGACCTTGAGCACGTCGGAGGGGTGCTTTATGAATCTGTCGGTAATCTGGGAAACGTGAATGAGGCCGTCCTCATGAACTCCGATGTCGACAAATGCGCCGAAATCGGTGACGTTTCTGACCGTGCCCTTCATTTCCATACCGGGCTTTAGATCCTTGATATCCATGACATCGGTCCTTAGCATCGGGGGCGGAAGTTCGTCTCTCGGGTCTCTGCCGGGAGCGATGAGTTCCTTGACTATATCCTTGAGAGTCGGAACACCTATGCCGAGCTTTTCGGCAACCTTATCCTCGCCGAGCAGGGCAACCTGACCGGAGATAGCCTTTATTGCCTCGGTGCCGATGTCGGCAGTGGTAAATGAGAAGAGCTCAAGCAGTTTTTTTGCCGCATCATAGCTCTCGGGGTGAACGCCCGTATTGTCGAGTGGATTCTTGCTCTCGGCAATTCTCAGGAAGCCTGCGCACTGCTCAAAAGCCTTGTCGCCGAGCTTCGGAACCTTCTTGAGCTGGCTCCTGCCGGTGAATTCGCCGTTTTCATCGCGGTAATCAACTATATTGCCCGCTATCGTTGTGTTGATTCCCGATACTCTTGAGAGAAGAGGAGCAGAGGCTGTATTCAGGTCAACGCCTACGGAGTTTACCGCATCCTCAATGACAGCGTCAAGCGAAGCGTCAAGCTCCTTCGGTGGCATATCATGCTGATACTGGCCGACTCCTATCGCCTTCGGGTCGATTTTTACAAGTTCCGCAAGCGGATCCTGCAGCCTTCTCGCTATTGAAACCGCGCTTCTGAGCGAAACATCGTAATCGGGAAATTCCTTTGCGGCGAGTTTTGACGCTGAATAGACAGATGCGCCT
>JAFZOE010000040.1 GCA_017552845.1 Clostridia bacterium | reverse complement strand
GTCATCATTCTCTGCGGCAGACCCTATCATCTCGACAGCGAGATAAACCACGGCATTGACAAGCTCATCTGCGAATGCGGAGCCGTGCTTGTAACTGAGGATTCAATCAGCGAGCATATTTCAAAATTCAATACCAACGTTCTCGACCAGTGGACCTATCATTCTCGCCTCTACGCCGCGGCGAAATACGTCGCCGAATCAAATTACAGCAGGATAAACCTCGTTCAGCTCGTCTCCTTCGGCTGCGGCACCGACGCCATAACAACCGATGAAGTCCGTTCAATACTCGAAAGTAAAGACAGAATATATACCCAGATTAAAATAGACGAAATAACAAATCTCGGCGCCGTCAAAATCAGGCTCCGCAGCCTGTTCGCCGCCCTGGGATTGGAGTGATTATCATGAACAGCGAAGACAGAATCGAATTCACAAAGGAAATGAGAAAGGATTACACCATCCTTATTCCGAATATGGCTCAGATACATTTCGAGCTTCTCAACAGAGTTCTGAAACAGCACGGCTACAAGACCGAGCTTCTCAGGACCACCGGCAGGGATATAGTTGACGACGGCCTGAATACCGTGCATAACGATACCTGCTACCCCGCGCTCCTCGTAATCGGCCAGCTTATCAACGCGCTCAAGAGCGGCAAATACGATCCCCATAAGACCGCGCTTCTGATTACCCAGACAGGCGGCGGATGCAGGGCGTCGAATTATATTCATCTTCTCAGAAAAGCGCTCAAAAAGACCGGCTACGGCTATGTTCCCGTAATCTCGCTCAATCTCTCGGGCCTCGAAAAGAATTCGGGCTTCAAATTCACGCCCGTCATGGCGATGAAATTCCTCTCCTGCCTGATTTACGGCGATCTGATTATGCTTCTGAGAAATCAGGTCAAGCCCTATGAGCTCAACGAGGGCGAGACAGATTTCATGGTTGAGAAATGGATAACGAAGCTTATCGATATGTTTGATAAGAATAAAGGCTTCGGCGTTATCGCGCTCAAAACCGTTCTTCCCGGGATTACAAGGGATTTCTCGATGATTGCCGTTCGCAAAGAGGAAAAAATCAAGGTCGGCATCGTCGGCGAAATCTATGTAAAGTATTCGCCGCTCGGCAACAATAATCTTGAGGAATTCCTTCTCAGCCAGGGCTGCGAGGTCAATGTGCCCGGCCTTATGGGATTCGTCCTCTTCAAGACCGATAACCGCATTGAGGATATCCGCCTCTACGGCGGCAAGAAGCTCAAGAAGTTCTTCATGAAGCTGCTTATGAGATATATGCTTCATATCGAGAAATGCATCATCAGCGCCGTGAAGGCTTACGGCGATTTCACCGCGCCCGGCTCATATATGCATCTGCGCGAGCTTATAAAACCCGTCATGGGCTACGGCTGCAAGATGGGCGAGGGCTGGCTCCTGACCGCCGAAATGATGGAGCTCGCCGAGAGCGGCTACGGCAACATCGTCTGCGCTCAGCCCTTCGGCTGCCTTCCGAATCACATAGTCGGCAAGGGCATGATAAGAAAGCTGCGCGAGATTTATCCCGATTCAAATATCGTTCCCATCGATTACGATCCGGGCGCGACCAAAGTCAATCAGGAAAACAGAATCAAGCTCATGCTCGCCGTCGCAAAGGAAAACGCCTGCTCGACG
>JAFZOE010000382.1 GCA_017552845.1 Clostridia bacterium | reverse complement strand
AGTTTGCGGATCAGGTCATCCCGGTCTTTTTGCATCCCCGTCCTCAGAGAAATGACCATGTTTTTATAATCGATCGGGTCGCCGAGGGTGTAGATGCAGGAAACGGAGGCAACGATAATCACATCCCGTCTCTCGGAGAGCGCCGAGGTGGCGGAATGGCGGAGCTTGTCTATTTCATCATTTACCGCGCTGTCTTTCTCGATATATGTGTCGGTCGTTGCGATATACGCCTCGGGCTGATAGTAGTCATAGTAAGAAACAAAATACTCAACCGCGTTGTCGGGAAAGAATTCACGGAACTCCCCGCAGAGCTGAGCCGCGAGGGTTTTGTTATGCGCGAGCACGAGAGTCGGCCTGTTGAGCCGGGCAATTACATTCGCCATCGTGAAGGTCTTGCCCGAGCCCGTGACTCCGAGCAGAGTCTGCTCGTCATAGCCCGCATTTATTCCTTTTACAAGCGCGTCGATTGCCTGCGGCTGGTCGCCGGTCGGCGAATAGGGCGCTTTGAGAATGAATTTATCCATAGTTTACAGTCCCGTTTACAGTATTCATTATATTATATCATAATAAGATAATCTTATCAAGCAAAATATAGGTGATATACCCCTTGTCAAAAGGCGGAGAATATATTAAAATGAATTGAATAAATCTAAGGAGAAATCAACTTGCAGGAACATCAGATTCATATAAGAAACGTAATAATGTGGGTGCTCGGAATGGCGCTCTGCCCGCTCGGAGTCACGCTGAGCGCGAGGGCGGGATTCGGCGTTTCAATGATAGAGGCGCCGGTCTATGTCACCTATCTCAGAGTGTCGCAGTCAGTTCCGAAATTCACCTTCGGCATGGCGGAATATATCGTTCAGGCGCTCGTGCTGATTCTGCTCTGCGTGCTTATCAGAAAATTCAAAGCGAGATATCTGCTCTCATTCGGCACGGCGGTCATTTTCGGAATCATTCTCGACGCCTGGAGAAACGTAATCGGCACCGAGGTTTATGAGAAAACCGGCATGAGAATATTCGCCTGCGCGGCGAGCATAGTGATTGTATCGTTTGCGATTGCCTGCTTTTTCCGCACCGACCTTCCGCAGGAGGTATGGGAGCTTTTCGTCAAGGAATATTCGGATAATAAGAATAAAAAAATCACGAAGGTAAAATGGATATACGACCTCAGCTCGCTGACAGTCGGAATAATCCTGATGCTTATCCTGCTTCATAAATTCGAATGGACCGCAATCGGAGTCGGCACGATAATCACGACAATAGTAAATGCTCCGCTCATCGGCCTTTTCGGAAAGCTCATAGATAAAGTCTGGAAGGATAAAGAGGGCGTGAGAACGCCGCAGACCGAGTTTGAGGAGCGCAGAGCTCTTGAGGAAGCCGCAAAGAGAAAAGAAGAGGAAGACGAAGAATAATTAAGAAGGAAAAAGAGAAAGGATATAATCTAATGGGAAGACAATATTATTATCACAAGACTATATACCATAATGGTTTAAACAAAAGCAAGACTATTGCGGCCATGAATCGCAGAGAGTTAGAGTATAAGATTGAACTTCAAAACAAACAATGGGCTGAGCAGTGGGAGAAGAAGAAAAAGGCAGAAGCAAACAAGAGAATAGCAGAACAAAAAAGAGCTGAAAGAGAGCTTAAAGCGAAGAATGATGCAGAAGCTAAGAAATATGTAGAACAAATGACTCGTGAGGCAGAGGTTGTTCAGCAAAAATTAGATGATATACTATACTCGTCGCTTAATATTGGACCTTTTGATTTTGAAAAGCTTTTTGATAATTCTGTGTTTTCTGTTGCAAAGCCTTCCGCGCCAAAGTATTTGCAACCTAATTCAGAACCGCACAGGACAGATAGCAAGTATAATGAAAAACCTAGTTTGATGACAAAACTCAGTTCCAAGAAGATGTCTTTATTTGTCCAAGAAAATGATGAGCTTTTTGAATCTGACCATAAAAAATGGGAGGAAGAATGTATAAGTATAAACGAAAAGAACAAGAGTCTAAGAGAAGCTTATGAAGAAGAATTGAACAAATGGAAAAAAGCAAAAGATGATTTTTATGAAAACCAAAAGCAACATAATCAATGGGTTATTGATTTTAAGTCATCTGTAGAAGAAGGAACTCCTGAGGCTGTTAGTGAACTAGCACAATTAATTTTGAAGGAAATCATTATTCCCATTGATTATTATTCAGATTATGACACAGAATATATTGAAGAATCAAGAAATCTTATAATTGATGTAGTGCTTCCTTCTATAGAGCATATGCCTACATTAAAGGCAATGTCATATGTTAAATCAAAGCAAGAAATAAAGGAGACATACTACACAGAGTCTCAAATTAAGAAAAAATATGATGGTGTCATATATCAAATGGTTTTAATGATTATCAATCTTATGTTTAATATCAATAAATCCTTTGATTTAATTGAAAGTGTAGTAGTAAATGGTTTTGTAAATACTATTGATAAAACCACAGGTAACGATACAACAATATGTATTTTATCTGTTAGAGAAAACAAGGACAGTTTTAATGAATTAAACTTATCCATGATAGATCCCAAAGCCTGGTTTAGAAAATCGAAAGGTGTTGCAGCCGCATCAATAGCAACCGTTACTCCCGTTCAGCCGGTTCAAACAATAAACAGAGAAGATAAAAGATTCATTGAAGGCTATGATGTTATTGATTCAATTGAAGAAGGGGATAATTTAGCGGCAATGGATTGGCAAGATTTTGAAAATTTGATTCGTTAGATTTTTGAAGCCGAATTCTCATCTGCCGGTAGTGAAGTGAAAATCACCCAAGCAAGCAGAGATGGCGGAGTTGATGCAGTAGCTTTTGATTCAGACCCAATCAGAGGCGGCAAAATAGTTATTCAGGCAAAAAGATATACAAATGTTGTAGGCGTATCTGCTGTAAGAGACTTATATGGAACCTTGATTAACGAAGGAGCGATGAAAGGAATCCTTGTTACTACTTCATATTATGGTAATGATGCATACGAATTTGCAAAAGGTAAGCCGATTCAACTTATTGATGGAGCAGGATTGTTGGGCTTATTACAGAATCACGGCAAGAAAGCACGAATAGATTTGCAAGAGGCAAAAGCCTTATTAAGTGACAAGTAAAAAAGGAGAAGAACATGAAAAAACTCATCTGCCTGATTATGGCCGTAATTACGGTATTTGCCTGCTTCGGCGTTACCGCATCGGCAAAGGAATCCGCGCGCATTCTTGAGCTTGCGGAAAAATTTGAGGACGGTATCGGCCCCGAGGTAAACGGCATAAAAATCGATTATGTCAGCTACACTCCCGAAAAGCTTGCAAGAGGCGTGAAATATCCGCTTGTCATCCTGCTTCACGGTATGGGTCAGGGCGGCGAAAAGCGCGAGCAGATTGTCAATAATGACTTTCCCGCATTTGCAGGCAAAGAAATGCAGTCGCGCTTCACCAAAGGCGCCGCTTATATCTTTATTCCGCGCTCCGATGAATCCGAAGACGCCTACGGAACCTGGACTAATGACGAGGTTGAGCCGCTCTATGCCGCAATCCGTCAGTTTATTTCAAAGAATAAATCTCATATCGACCTTACCCGCATCTATATCGGCGGATATTCAATGGGCGGCAAAATGGTTTTGAAAATGATATCATCCTATCCGAAAATGTTCGCCGCGGCTTTCCCGATGTGCCCCGCATATATTCCCGACGACGCGCAGATTGAAGCAGTCGCCGATATGCCTCTCTGGGTTATGTGCTCGCGTTATGATGTAATCGGTGGCTACCATGTATTCGGCAAATATATCTGGGAGCAGATCTGCCGCATCACAAAGATTCCCGGCAAGTGCAGGCTCTCCGTTTTCGGGACGGTCTGTTATCCTGACGGCAAAAAGACTCCGAGCAACCATCATGTCTGGTTTGCAGCATCAAACGATATGTTCTCATATAAGCACGGGGACTATCCGAATATGACTACCTGCGATGCCAACGGAAAAGAAATAAAGCTTACTTATCCCGACGGCCTGATATCCTGGCTTTGTAAATACAAATCCTCATACAGCGGAGCAGACCTCAAAATCACAAATCTCGTTGAAGAAAACGATTCAAAAGTAACAGACCTGGGAATAAGAATACTAAAAGGTCTTAAATATGAAATTGCAGACACCTTCCGTGCTGTCATAAAGGCAATTACGGGAAAGTTTGATTTCAAACAGGATGCTGACAGGTTCAGGATTTTCGGATAAACATAAACAATGCCGCCGTAAAGGCGGCATTTTCTTTTGTAAAGATGAGTTTCGGACTAATCGATTGTAAAATCCTCTGTTTTCAGGTCGCAGTAGTATCTTCCGCTTTCGGCGCTGAATTTCAGCACGCAGTAGTCGGGGTCGGTGACTCCGCCCTTATAGAACATCGTGTCACCTTTGCGCCAGATCATATTCTTCGTATCCTGATCGGTCAGGACCTCCATTTTGCCTTTCAGCATGACTCCCGTATATTTAATCAGGCCCTTGTGATAAAAGTAAATACAAGCGTTCGGATTATCAAGATACTGCTTCACTCTCATTGAAGATGTGTTTGTTGAGAAATAAAAACATTTCAGCCCTTCGGTCTTCCTGGGCTTCAGCATCGCTTTCACATTCGGAAAACCTTCTCCGTCAACGGAGCAGATAAAAGCAACCTTCTGCTTTCTGATAAATTCAGCAATTCT
>JAFZOE010000381.1 GCA_017552845.1 Clostridia bacterium | reverse complement strand
GCATAATGCCGAGGGCGCCCGCGCCGAGCTCTCTGCAAGCGCGCACGATTTCCCTTTCGCATTCGGCCCTGTCCGCTTTATCCGTCAGGATAATATGCGAAATGCTCCCGAAATCAACGAGCGGGGCGTTTATTTTTTTACCGCCGAGCGTGAGCTCGGTTTCCCCGATGCTCTGCGCTTCGGGCATCTCAACCTCGCCGGAATATGTGCTTTCGCCCGTCTTTTCGATTCTGACTTTTACGGGATTTTTCGCTCCGCTGACGGTCATTTCGGTTTCCGCTTTTTCAAGGCCGTTTTTCAGGCAGTAAACAGCGGCGGCGGAGAGAGTCGCGTTGCCGCAGAATTCGCCGCCCGCCATATTCAGCCTTTTGCCGTCGATGAAGCCGACCTGCTCGGCACCGGGCTCGGCGCGCATGAGTTTCTCGGCCGTTTTGACCCGCTCATCGGGCGGCACGGGCGAATCAACCAGCAGGGTGATATTGCCCGTGGGGTCAACATAATAATATGAAATCATACTTTATTGTAATTCTGAAGGAACTGCTTCATTCTCTCGCTCTGCGTGTTGCCGAAGACTTCCTCGGGAGCTCCCTGCTCGACTATCACGCCGCCGTCCATGAAGATTACTCTGTCCGATACGGCGCGTGCGAACGCCATCTCGTGAGTGACGATAACCATCGTCATCTTCTCCTCGGCGAGCTGCTTGATAACCTTGAGAACCTCGCCGGTGAGCTCGGGGTCGAGCGCGGATGTCGGCTCGTCAAAGAAGAGAATTTCGGGATTCATCGCGAGCGCGCGGACTATCGAAACGCGTTGCTGCTGACCGCCCGAGAGCAGTCCCGGATAAGAATCCGCCTTATCCTCAAGACCCATCTTGCGAAGGAGCGCCAGGCATTCCTCGCGGACCTCATTTTTGTCGCGCTTCATAACGGAAACGGGCGCGTCCATCATATTTTTCAGCACCGTATAATGCGGAAAGAGATTGAAATTCTGGAAAACCAGACCGAAAATATGACGGAAATCATTGAGTTTCTTGGCGTAAACGCATTTGCCGTTTTTCATCTCGGCGGCGTTTTTATCATCATAGGTGATGGTGCCCGAGTCGATCGTTTCAAGGAAAGTCGCGCAGCGCAGAAGGGTGGATTTGCCCGAGCCCGAGGGGCCGATAATCGAGACAACCTCGCCCTTGTCAACGTGAAGGGAGATATCTTTCAGCACGTGATTTTCGCCGAAGGACTTCTGAATATTTGTCATTTTAAGAATACTCATATCCGCTCCCCCTTACATCTTATAGTAATTCATGCGCTTTTCGACCCTGCCCATGACAAAGCCGACTATCGCGTTGAATACATAGTAGAATACGCCCGCAACGATGAAAGGCACGAAGCTCGTCTGGGAATTCGCAATCTGCTTGCCGATGGTAAACATCTCCTGATAAGAGACCGTGAACGCCATCGACGTATCCTTGACGAGGGTGACTATTTCATTGGTGACGCTCGGCAGAATTCTGCGGATAACCTGAGGCAGAATTATCTTGAAAAATGTCTGAATTCTGCTGTAGCCGAGCACCTGCGCCGCCTCATACTGGCCGACGGGCATCGATTCGATGCCGCTGCGGTAAATCTCGGCAAAATACGCCGCGTAGTTTATCGCGAAAGCGATGACGACGGGGATGAGCTTGTTTCTCGAAATGCTTATGCCGAAAAGATAATAGGGGCCGTAGGTAACCGCAATCAGCTGAAGCATGAGCGGAGTGCCGCGCAGCACTGAAATATAAGCTTTTGCTATCCACGAAACGATTTTGATTTTGCTGCCGCGCAGCAGTGCGACTATCATTCCGAGCGGAATCGCAAAGAGCAGAGTCAGGAAGAAAATGGCGCAGGTTTTTTCGAGACCGACGGCCATTTTCGTAATTATAGTCATTAAGGTCATGTTTTTTATCATCCTTAAACGGGTTATTGAAAATGTTTCAAGCAAAAACCCGAAGGCACATTTCTGCGCCTTCAGGATTCAGGCATTGGGGTATTATTTTATTTGAGGAAAAGAAGGTTGCCGGCATCGATATCTTCATACTTTGCCGCGATTTCGGCGTAGGTGCCGTCTGCAACGATGGCGTCGATTGCGCCTTCAACCTCTGCGCAGAGAGCCTCATCGCCGGAACGGAATGCAATACCATACTGCTCGGCGCCGAGATCCTCGTCGATGATGGTATAGCCTTCGTGCTCTGCAACATAGCTGTCGGCAACAGGTCTGTCAACGAAAACGGCGTCAACTGCGTTGCCCTCAAGCTCGGTGAAGCATTTGAGGAAGCTGTCGCAGGTTACGACTTCGCTGAAGGTGTCGGCAAGATCCTTGAGATCGTCATTGAGAAGAGATTCGCCCGAGGTGCCGAGCTGAACCGCAACAGCCTTACCCGCAAGGTCTGCAGAGGAAGCGAAGCCGCTGTCCGCCTTGACGAGGAGAACCTGCTCATTGTCGAAATAAGGTCTTGAAAGAACATAGCCCGCATCCTTCATGGAATCGAGGATTGTCATGCCGGACCATACGCAGTCGCATTCATTGGAATCGAGCTGAACGAGCTTCTCATCCCAGTTGACTGCAAATACTTTGAATT
>JAFZOE010000380.1 GCA_017552845.1 Clostridia bacterium | reverse complement strand
GGAATGCTTGAGGCGGCAGGCACGGGCATAGCTGTTGCGAATGCCCAGCCCGAATTACTTAAGTCAGCCGATTTCGTTACTCTCTCAAATGAAGAGGGCGGTGTCGGCTCGGCGATAGAAAAACTGATTTTGAAAAGGGGATAGTCAGATGAAAAAACCGTTGAAGGTTCTTGCCAAAACTGCAATCGGTGCAGGCGCCGCATATCTGGTTATGGGCGAGCTGATGTATGAGGGAGTTCTCAATATTCCTCTCAATCATTTTATCCGCAGAAACGGCGCGTTTGAGAACGACAACGAAAATGAATACTGGAGCACCAACGATCTGCGCCGCGAAGGCGAGGAGTGGTTTGATGCCAAATCTGCGGGTGATACGGTTCTTGCATCCGACCGCCTTAAGAGAAATACCTTCGCCAAGGTTTTCTTCCAGGATGAAAAATCCGATAAATGGGCGATAGTCATCCACGGCTATTCCTCACGTCCGCGAGGAATGGCGCACTATGCAAAGGTATATTTTGAGCATGGTTTCAATGTAATCATGCCCCACATGGTAGGCCATGGCTCCGATAAGAGCAGCTATACCTCGATGGGTTATTACGATAAGCTTATCATCCTTGACTGGATTGACTATATCGTTTCACTCAATAAGAATTCAAAGATAGTTCTTCACGGTGTTTCAATGGGCGCGGCGACGACCATGATGGCGACCGGCGAGAATCTGCCGTCCAATGTCGTGGCAGCTGTTGAGGACTGCGGCTATACCTCGGCTTATGCAGAATATGCGAGTCAGGTCGGCCCGATGTTCCACCTGCCTGCAGGCCCCGTGCTTGCCGCAGGGAATATCGTTTCAAAGCTGCGCAGAAATTTTGATTTCAAAGAAGCTTCGCCCATCAAGGCGATAGTCCATTCGAAAACTCCGACCTTGTTTATCCACGGCGATGCGGATACCTTTGTTCCGCCCAGCATGATGCCCGAGCTCTATGAGGCCTGCGGCGCACCGGATAAGGATATGTTCTTTGTCCCCGGCGCATTCCATACCGCCTCCGCCTTCTTCGACAACGAGCTCTATTGGGGCAAGGTCAAGGAATTCATAGGAAAATACATTGAGTTTTAGTTAAAGAACAACAGCCGTCTCTGGTGAGGCGGCTGTTTTGATTATCATTTATTCCGCATAAGCGCCCTTATTTCGTCAGGCGTGAAGCGGTATTTTTTATTGCAGAAATGGCATTGAACCTCGGTGAATTCCTCCTGCGCCATCTCCTCGAGTTCGCTGTTTTCAAGCGAGGCGATTCCGCGCGCAAAGCGCTCTCTGCTGCAGTCGCATCTGTATTCGGGACTGAACTCATCGAGCAGGTCAAGATCAAAGCCCTTCAGCACTGTCCTGCAGATTTTCTCGGGCGTGAGCCCCGATGTCAGCATATTGGTAACGGGCGGAATATCCTTGATGCATTCCTCAACTTTGGTGATTGTATCATCATCAGCTGTCGGCAGGAGCTGGATCATAAATCCGCCCGCCGCCCTAATCGTCAAATCGGGATTCACAAGCACTCCGAGTGCGCAGACGGTCGGCGTCTGCTGGCTCTGAGCGTAATACGCCGTGATATCCTCGGCAATCTCGCCGCTGACTATCGGGATCTGTCCTATATAAGGCTCTTTGAGGCCTAAATCCATCATCACTGTCAGCGTGCCGTCAGTTCCTACCGCGCCCGCGACATCGAGTTTCCCTTTTTTATTGAGCGGAATCTCGATCACGGGCTCGGAGATGTATCCTCTCACATTGCCATCGCTGTCCGAGACGGCTATAACCGGACCTGCAGGGCCGTTGCCGTTAAGTCTTACCGTCAGCGAATCGTCTTTGCCCTTCATTACCGCGCCCATCATTGATGCGGCCGTGAGCAGTCTGCCGAGCGCCGCGGAGGTGACCGCAGAAGTTCTGTGGACCTTCTCGGCGAAAGCAACTATATCTGTTGAATCTATTGCCATTACGGTCAAAGTGCCGTCCTGAGATATCATTCTTACCGCTTTTCCCATAATTACCTCTTCCTTGCCGCGAATACGGCTCTTTCGCTGTCCGCTTTTACGGGTTCAAAACTCATATCGTCATATTCGCCGATTATTTCAAATCCCGCCTCATCAAGCATTGATTTTATATCATCTGTTTCATAAGCATATTCGGTGAAAAATTCGGAACTTCTTATGTATTTATCGCCGCTTTTCTCAAAGAAGTCGAGCGAAATATCAACGCCGTCATCATCATTGAGTGAATTCTGCCACGCGCAGAAAAGATTATCGTTCTCGGTTATGAAACAGTTATCAGCGAGAATCTCTCTGTGTTTATATACTGTATTCACATCGAAAACAAAAACTCCGCCCGGATTCATGAAAAGCGAAACTTTTGAAAAGGATTCCTTTACAGTCTCTTTACCGTCAAGGTGGTTTATGCAGTCGAGGGCACTTATCGCGCAGTCAACCGTGCCGTAAAGGTCTAGCTCCTCCATCGGCTGATTGAGAAGCAGAATATCCCTGCCTGCCGTTTTATTCCTTGCAATATTTAGCATTTCAACGCTTGAATCAACGCCGATGACTTCATAGCCGAAGGAATCCATGAGCAGGCTCATTTCGCCCGTGCCGCAGCCGAGATCGAGCAGGATGCCGGATGCAGCTCCGTTTTCGCTCAGAAGCTTGTGATAATACTCCGCGCGGGCGGGATAATCCGCGTCTGCCATAAGTATATCGTAGTATTTTGAAAATGAATCGTAAGACATGGTTTTCAATCCTTTCAGAACGCCGTTATTATATCATCATAACCATTTTCCGTCAATATAATTTACATTTTGTTAACCTATTTCATTTTATATAATTATATAATTACAATGATTAAGTATGTAAAGGAATTGCTATGCTCGGATATGTGAAGGCGGATAAGCCGAATATGAAAATGGGCGATTACGAAGTCTATCGCGCAATTTACTGCTCGCTCTGCAACGCGCTGGGCAGAAATTATTCCGTATTTGCGCGCCTTCTTCTGAGCTATGATTTCGCTCTTGCCGCTGTTCTGCGGCTGGCTCTCAAAGAAGAATCCTGCGTATTCGACCGCCGCAGATGCCCGCTGAATCCCGCTAAAAAATGCGCATTCTGCAGGAGCAGGGAAGAGCTTGACTTCTGCGCCCACTGCGTGATTATTATAGCTTATTATAAGTTGAAAGATAATCTGAAAGACCGGGGAGCATTCAAAAAGATTCTAGCTGCTCTCGCGTTTCCTTGGATATCGCTGATGCATAAAAAAGCGAAGCGCCTCGCACCGGATATTGAGATAATCATAAGCGAAAGTATTGAAGCACAGATGAAGGTCGAACAAAAAGTCGGTTGCGGGATTGATGAGGCAGCTCACCCTTCCGCAGACGCTCTCGGCAGAATCTTCGCTTACGGAGCCGGCGATAACCGGCAGGCACTCTATGACCTCGGATATCTCACCGGCAGATATATTTATATCCTCGATGCCGCGGATGATTTAGAGGATGATATCAAAAAGGGTAATTTCAACCCGTTTATAAATGAATTCGGCGCGTCTCTTGATTTCGGTAAAACGTCGGAATTCTTACAGAGAGCCGAGAGACTTCTCAATCAGACTCAGGCTCAGCTTCTTGAGACAAAGGATAGAATCAAATTCAGGCGCTTCGGCGCAATTCTCGAAAACGTTCTGTTTTCGGGACTCGATAAATCCGGAACG
>JAFZOE010000379.1 GCA_017552845.1 Clostridia bacterium | reverse complement strand
GTGGTAGTCATTATAGTCATTCTGCGGTCACGCTCGTTTTCGATGGTTCTCGATGCCATGATTCCGGGAATGCCGCAGCCGACGCCGATAAGCATCGGGATAAAGGATTTGCCCGAAAGGCCGAAACGGCGGAAGATTCTGTCAAGCACAAATGCGATACGCGCCATATATCCGCACGCTTCAAGGAAAGCGAGAAGCAGGAAGAGAACAAGCATCTGGGGAACGAATCCGAGAACCGCGCCGACACCCGCGATTATACCGTCAATCACAAGGCCTTTGACCCAGTCTGCGGCGTTGATTTTGTCAAGCAGATTCTCGGCTATTACGGGAATACCGGGAACCCATACGCCGAAAGCGGCGGGATCGGGCTCATCAAAGCCCTTTTCTTCAATATATGCGGCCGCATCCTTGAACGACATCGGAATCGCATCCTCGTCATCCTCAGGGACTTCGGAGAAATAGACATTCATCTCGTCGATTGCGAGAGTTTCCTCATCCTCGACCTCGATTTTTACGGATTCGGGACCCTGAGCGGCCTTGATTTCGGCAAGAGCCGAGTCGGAATCAAAGTCTTCGGCTTCGGTATCAACATCAACGTAAGCGGAAATCGCCTTCATTGCGGCGTCATAGTTCTCCGCTTCTTCGGAATAAGCTTTTCCGCCGATGTGGAGAAGGTGAAAGCCGTCGCCGAAAAGATTGTCATTGGTCCAGTCGGTAGCCGCGGCGCCGACGGTAACCATAGCAATATAATAAACGAGGAACATGACAGCCGCGAAAATCGGGAGACTGAGCCAGCGGTTGGTAACGATTTTATCAATCTTGTCGGAAGTCGTCAGATTGCCGGCGTTTGCCTTTTTATAGCAGCTCTTGATAACTTCGCCGATATAGATATATCTCTCATTTGTGATAATGCTCTCGGCATCGTCATCCATTTCTTTTTCTACCGCTTCAATATCCTGATTGATATGAGCGAGCGTATCCGCCGGAATATTCAGCGCTTCAAGAACCTTTTCATCGCGCTCAAAAATCTTGACAGCATACCAGCGTTGCTGCTCCTCGGGCATCGAATGAACTGCCGCCTCCTCAATATGAGCGAGCGCATGCTCAACGACGCCGAAGAAAGTATGCTGGGGAACGGTTTTGCCGCTCTTCGCCGCTTCGATAGCAGCCTCGGCGGCCTCATTGATACCTGTGCCCTTGAGCGCGGAGATTTCAATTATTCTGCACCCGAGCTTCTCGCCGAGGGCCTTGATGTCGATTCTATCGCCGTTTTTCTTGACTATATCAATCATATTGACGGCAATTACAACGGGAATGCCGAGCTCGGTAAGCTGGGTTGTAAGATAGAGATTTCTCTCAAGATTAGTGCCGTCAACGATATTGAGAATAGCATCGGGACGTTCATTTATAAGATAATTTCTGGCAACGACCTCTTCAAGAGTATAGGGCGAAAGAGAATAGATGCCGGGAAGGTCGGTGATAACAACGCCGTCATGCTTTTTAAGCTTGCCTTCCTTTTTCTCGACAGTTACGCCGGGCCAGTTGCCGACAAACTGATTCGAGCCTGTAAGAGCATTGAATAATGTGGTTTTGCCGCTGTTGGGGTTGCCCGCAAGCGCGATTCTGATATCCATAACAGTATTTCCTTTCTCGTATCGGTTAGTTTAAGCTAACCGCCTGATTAAAAAATAAACAGTTTATTCTGATAAAGCGCCTCAGCTGACTTCTATCATTTCGGCGTCGGCCTTGCGGAGCGAAAGTTCGTAATTGCGCACCGTCACCTCTATCGGATCGCCGAGAGGAGCAACTTTACGGACATAGACATCGATACCCTTTGTGATACCCATATCCATAATTCTGCGCTTGACCGCACCTTCGCCGTGGAGCTTCACGACCTTGACAGTCTCGCCGATTTTTGCGTCTCTTAAAGTTTTCATATCAGATCCTCCTTATATAATTACTTAAACCATGATTTTTCTGGCAAGGTCCTCGTTGACCGCGATACGCGATTCCTTGACCTTGACTATGACATTGCCGCCGAGCGTGCTGATGACGGTGACGGCTCCTCCGACTGTGAATCCCAGATCCTCAAGATGCTTCTTGACATCGGGGCTTCCGCCGATTTTCTTTATTATATTCTCTTCGCCGGGAACGGCTACGTGTAAAGGCAGCATAATTATACCTCCTCAAAGTTAGACTGCGCTAACCGGTTCTGCAATCAAAAACGGCGAATAAATCAAGAGCCGCCGTCTTATATTTCTTTTCATCTATATTATAGTTAGCTTGAGCTAACTTGTCAAGTGCTTTTTGTGAAATTATACAGATTCTTTGCCTGTTTTTTGGCCGATATTTTCACAGGGAATGATAATTCGTTTAATAATAAGTTGACATTTTGATTATTTATGATAGAATATTTTTGTTACGGAGGCATAGCTCAGCTGGTCAGAGTGCCTGCTTCACACGCAGGAGGTCGTGCGTTCGAGCCGCACTGTCTCCACCATAACAAACATGCCTGCATCAACTTGTCAAACAAGAGCTGCAGGCATGATTTTATTCAGTCGATGAAACCGGACCCGTCATTTTTGTGGCGGGTCCGGTATTATTAATTCTCTTAAATGAGTTCCGCTAAAACATCATTCAAGATCAATTGGATGCGAGGCCTGATTTTTGATCAATATTC
>JAFZOE010000039.1 GCA_017552845.1 Clostridia bacterium | reverse complement strand
GGTGATTCTCTCATCTTCCTGAGAGACATCTACATGGTCCATTTTCTGGTAAGCGGCGTTCGCAATCTTGGGATAAAGAAGTGAATCGCGGTTCATAACCTCGTTGAAGATGATATAGCCTGCGCCGAAGGATATCGCGCCCGCGGCGACGGCGGTGCCTATAACCGCTTTGGTAGCTTTATTCATGCTCATACCTCACTTATCATATCAGACATATTGTATAATCCGCTCTGCTTGCCGGTAAGCCAGACCGCGGCATTGACCGCGCCGGTGGCAAAGAGGGATTTGCTTCTTGCCGAGTGGGAGATTTTTACTATTTCATCATTTCCGGCGAAAATCACTTCGTGCTCGCCGACTATAGTTCCGCCTCTGACAGCGTGGATGCCGATTTCATTCTTGCGTCTCGGCTCGCGGCGCTGAGTGCGGTCAAACGCGTATTCCGTCTCTTTATCGAGCTCGCCTTTGATGGCATCGGCAATCATAAGAGCCGTGCCGCTCGGAGCGTCGATTTTGCGGTTATGATGCTGCTCGACGATTTCAATATCGAAGCTGCCGCCGAGGACTCTGGTTGCAGTTTTGGCAAGCTCAATCATAAGATTGACACCGAGACTCATGTTGCCGCTGAAAAATACGGGGATGCTCCTTGCCGCCTCGTTCATCTTTGCCTTCTGCTCATCGGAGAGACCGGTGGTGCAGATAACGGCGGGCAGAGAGTTCTTAACGCAGTAATCAATCATCGGCTCAAAAACGGCAGGGTTTGAAAAATCAATGACCGCGTCGGCTTCTATGCCGCTGATTTCATCAAATGCGGGAAAAATCGGATAATCGCGCAGGGCGGAAGTATAAATATCAACGCCCGCGACGATTTCGACATTGTCATTCTGCAGGGCGCATGCCGTAACGGCTTCGCCCATCTTGCCGCTGCAGCCGCTGAGAATAATTCTTACCATGGCTTACGCACCGATAAGGCCGTGCTTCTCGAGAGTTGCTCTGAGCTTTGCCTTTGAGGGCTCGTCCATCTCGATGAGAGGCATACGGACGGGACCTACGTTGAGACCCATCATATTCATCGCTTCCTTGACGGGAATCGGGTTAACATCGATAAACAGGGCGTTGCAGAGGTCGAGCCACTTGAGCTGAAGCTCGCGAGAGCCGATATAGTCGCCGTCAAGATACTTCTGAACTATCTCGTGAGCTACGCCGGGAACAACATTTGAAAGAACGGAGATAACGCCCTTGCCGCCAAGCGAGCAGATGGCTGTGATCTGATCGTCATTACCCGAGTAAATAGTGAGATTGTCTCCGCAGAGAGCCGCTGTCTGTGCGATTTCGGATATATTGCCGTTTGCCTCTTTGGTAGCGACAATCATCTTATGCTCGGCGAGAGCCGCATAGGTCTCGGGTTTGATGTTGACGCCTGTTCTTGAAGGAACATTGTAGAGAATAATCGGGGTGGAAACTCTGTCGGCAATATAGTTATAATGCTGAATAAGTCCTCTCTGGGAGGTCTTGTTGTAATAAGGAGTAACATGGAGAAGAGCGTCAACACCGCATCTCTCGGCTTCGTTTGAAAGCTCAACCGCATATCTTGTATCGTTGCTGCCGGCACCCGCAATAACGGGGACTTTGTGGTTGACTACTTCCACGCAGAGCTTGATAACCTTTACGTGCTCTTCGGTGGAGAGAGTCTTGGCTTCGCCCGAGGTGCCGCAGACGATGATGGCGTCTGTGCCCTTCTTGAGCTGGTATTCGACTATCTCGGCAAATTTATCATAATTGACGGTCTGGTCTTCATTGAACGGGGTGATGATGGCGACGCCTGCGCCTGTGAAAATTACGGGTTTCATAGTGTTATCGTCCTTTCGTTATCAGTTGAATTTGCTCTCGATTATACCCTTGCTGCAGAGTGTTTCCGCGAGCAGGACTCCGCCGCCGGCGGCACCCCTGAGGGTGTTGTGGGAGAGACAAACGAATTTGTAATCATACTGGGTATCTTCTCTAAGCCTGCCGATTGAAATCGCCATGCCGTTTTCGAGATTTCTCTGAAGCTTCGACTGCGGAAGATCGGGCTCCTCGAAATAATTGAGGAACTGCTTCGGAGCTGAGGGAAGCTCTGCAATCTGCGGATAACCCTTGAAGTTTTTCCAGATTTCCTTCATCTGCTCTATTGTCGGCTTCTTATCGAATCTTACGAATACCGCGCCCATGTGGCCGTCCGAAACAGCGACTCTCAGGCACTGAGCAGTGAAATTCGGTTTCGTTGCGGGAACGATTTTATCGCCTTCGATTTTGCCCCAGATTTTGAGAGGCTCTATTTCGCTCTTCTCTTCCTCGCCGCCGATATAGGGGATGACGTTGTCAACCATCTCGGGCCAGGTGTCGAAAGTCTTGCCCGCACCGGAAATTGCCTGATATGTGCAGACGAGAACGTCTTTGACTCCGAATTCCTTATCGAGAGGATAAAGAGCGGGAACATAGCTCTGAAGCGAGCAGTTTGATTTGACCGCGATAAATCCGCGCTTTGTGCCGAGGCGCTTCTTCTGAGCCTCGATTATATCGGAATGGGAATCATTGAGCTCGGGAATAATCATCGGAACGTCGGGAGTGTGTCTGTTTGCGCTGTTGTTAGAAATAACCGGGCACTCCGCTTTCGCGTATTTTTCTTCGAGAGCTTTGATTTCGTCTTTTTTCATATTGACCGCGCAGAATACGAAATCGACTGCTTCGGCGATTTTATCGATATCCGCTTCGGCGTCCATAACAGTCATATCCGCGACCTTTTCGGGGATGGGAACCGTCATGGCCCATTTTGCGCCGACGGCGTCTTTATAGGCTTTGCCTGCCGAACGAGCGCTCGCGGCGAGCACTTCAAGTTTGAACCACGGGTGATCTGCAAGCAGCGTAATGAAACGCTGACCGACCATACCCGTCGCGCCTATGATTCCGACTTTATAGTTTTTCATAAACAAGCACCTCTGCTTTATTAAATATACTTGACAACTAAATATATACATATTAAAATATATTATGCTAATCATACCACACTATTTAGTGCCAGTCAACTGAAAATATCATCATTTTGTGTAAAAATCATAACCATTTTATGTGTAAATATACAAAAGCAGAGGCAAATAATGAAGAGAAATGAATTTTTTTACGACCTGCCGCAGGAGCTGATTGCCCAGCATCCGGCAGACCCGCGCGATTCCTCGCGCCTGCTCGTGCTCGACAGGGAGACGGGCGAAATGCAGCATAAAATATTCAGGGATATAACGGAATTTTTCAGACCCGGCGACTGCCTGATTCTCAATAATACCAAGGTTTTGCCCGCCAGGATGTATGGCGTGAGAACAGATACCGGAGCCGTGGTTGAATTCCTGCTTCTCAATCAGAAATCCTACGATACCTGGGAAGTCATCACCGGCCCCGGCAAGAAGGCGAGAGAAGGTCATAAGTTCACCTTCGGAAATGGCGAGCTTACTGCCGAAGTTACAGAGGTTCTTCCCGACGGCAACAGGATTGCAAAATTCGGATTTGAAGGCAACTTTTTTGATGTGATAGACAGAATCGGCGAGATGCCGCTTCCTCATTATATTACCGAAAAATTAGAGGATAAAGACCGCTATCAGACCGTTTATGCCAAGGAAAACGGCAGCGCGGCTGCTCCGACGGCAGGGCTGCATTTCACTCCGGAACTGCTTAAGAAAATTGAGGATTCCGGAGTCGGAATCGGCTATGTTACCCTGCATGTAGGTCTCGGCACCTTCAGACCCGTCAAGACAGAGAATATTGAGGATCATCACATGCATTCCGAGCACTATTATCTCCCCGCCGAAACGGCCGAGCTCATCAACCGCACCAAAGCGAACGGCGGCAGGGTTTTTGCGGTCGGCACGACCTGCACGCGCACTCTCGAATCCGTTGCGACCTACAAGGGAGAAATCGTTGCGGATGAAGGCTGG
>JAFZOE010000378.1 GCA_017552845.1 Clostridia bacterium | reverse complement strand
CTGAAACCGGTTGTATAGCCCTTATATAATTCTTTATCGGAGCCGGTAAGATTCTTGATGGATTCAAATACAGAACCGATTGCAATATCATAAAGCTTTTCTGGCTCATCCTTGGCCTTGCCCTGACGCAGATTATAAATCTTCTGCTCAACATCATCGAGAAGAGTATCAATCGGAGTATCCTGATCGGAAGCCTTTTCCATAGTATCCGAACAGATAGTTATGAGAGTGCGAAGATAGTATTTCTCCTTTACTATCTTTGCATAGGCCTCTGCGTTTTCTGTAGAGGGCACAGCTTTGGCGAGATTGAAAAGGTATTCCCTGCCTGATGCTCCGTCAAACACTTTATCTGCAACAAGTATATCGAGAACAACAAGCACATCTATATTTTTATTCTCCGCCTCAAGAGACATCATGACTTTGTAGATGCTCTGATGCTGGGGGCGGTAAAAATAATCGGGTGAATTGATATGGACCATTACAGAACTCAGGCATGCCGGATCTCTGAGAATACATCCGAGCACAGCCTGCTCCGCTTCGGCGCTCCAGGGCATCTCGACGCCGTTTAATGTGATTAAATCGTTTTCGGGCATATTATTCTCCTACGCTGACAAATAATGAGGCGGAAATACCGCTGTATACTTTAACTTCAACCGGATATACGCCGAAGGATTTTATATCCTCGACCGCTACCTTTTTCTTATCAATATCGATACCGAGCTGCTTTGAAATTACTTCGGCAACATCCTTGGCTGTAACAGAGCCGAAAAGCTTGCCGTTGGCGCCAGCTTTTGCGGTAAGTCTCAGGGTTTTGCCCTCTAGCTTCTTTGCGATTTCCTTTGCCTCGGCAATCTCGGTTTCGATTTTATGTTTCTGAGACGATTCTCTGTTTTTAAGCTCGCTGATAGCCTGCGAATTGGCTTCAACTGCAAGCTTACGCGGAAGCAGATAGTTTCTGCAGTATCCGTCGGAAGCGTTGACCATTTCTCCTTTTTTCCCCAATCCTTTAACATCCTGTGTCAAAACGACTTTCATAATCAATTCTCCTTAACCGGTATTTTATCAAGCTCGGAAATGAGCAATTCTTTTAATTTTTTAATATCGGCATCCTTAATCTGGCAGGCCGCCATTGTCTGATGCCCACCGCCGCCGAGAGCTTCCATAATAAGCTGAACATTTACTTCGCCCATGCTTCTCGCAGAAACACAAGCGCGTGAATTCTCCTCATAGAGGACAAACGATGCTTTTATTCCGGAAACGCGAAGCATTTCGTCGGCAGCCTTTGAAGCGACCAGACGTATTTTATCAACATTCTCTTCAACTGAAGAAATTGAGTATATATCTTTATATGTCGCCGAATCATAAATAACTTTATTGATCTTTTTGCTTGTCTCGGAATCGCTGCAGAAGAATTTGCTGACCTTGAGCGTATCGGCGCCGCAGGATTTGAGATAAGCGGCCGCTTCAAAAGTGACCGTGCTGGTTCTCAAAACGAACTCCTTAGTATCAAGCATAATTCCGGCAAGCAGAGCGTTGGCAACACTTTCATATATTCTGTCGCCTTTATTCATCTGTTGAATAAGCTCTGTTACAATCTCGCAGGCGGAAGAAGCATTAGGATTGTGGATGAAAAGATACTTTTCAATTTCAGTTCCGGGAACAAGCCTGTGATGATCGATGATAACCGTCTTTTTGCAGGCTTTGAAAACTTCTGATCCGTCGCAAATTGAGGGCACATGCGTATCTGTGAGAATAAACAATGATTTGGGAGTTACCCAGTCAAGAGCATCCTGCTCGCTCAAGATAATATCGCCGAGTTCGGATGAGCGGATAATATCAGCCGTATTCTGAGCGAGAGAAAGCGATTCATTGAGAATGATTCTGGCCGGTTTTCCTAAGACGCTGCAGATATATGCCGCTCCGAATGCAGCTCCGAGGCAGTCATAATCCGCGCCCCTGTGGCCGGTTATAAATACTCTGTCCGCTTTTTCGATTTCGTCCGTAAGCTGTCTAGCCCAAAGCTTAATCTTGATTTTGTTCTTTTTGTCCGCGCTCTTTGAAACGGCGCCGAAGAAACTGTAATTACCATCCTGCTGCAAGACGGCAACCTGATCTCCGCCTCTGCTGATTGCTGTGTCAAGTGCTTTGCGGGCACTCTTTTCGGCATCCTTGATTGTTTCGCCGGATGAAACTCCGATGGAGAGCGTGACCTGCATATTTTTCTCTTTATATATGCAGTTTCTCACGCTATCAAGCACCGAAAACTTATCGGCTATCATTTCATCGATATTCGATTTCTCCGTTACCATCATCAGGCGGTCTTCGCTGATTTTCTTGACAACTGTGTTGAATTTATCAGCCCAGTCATAAATCATGCCGAGGACCTTGCCCGAAAGCTCCGCCTTTTCGGTATCGCGCGAAAGATAGGGATTATCGTCAATATTATCCGTCTGCGCGATAATTACATGCGGAATTCCTTTGAGATACTTTGACTCGGTTTCCTTGAGCTCGGTGTTGTCAAAGAATTTATAGACGGTATAATATGCGCCGTCCTTGTGATATTTGACGCTGTCAACGAGAAAGTATTTATCATTGGCGAGAGCATAATTATTGAAATCAATATCAAAATCCGTGCCGAAAATCTCTTTTATATCGGACATCTGAGTAATATCGGATTTGATATCGGCTCTGAATAAATCATTTGCCCATTTGATGAAGCCGTCCTTATCGCAGACGCATACTGGAACGGGCATATTAGAGAGAACCTTGCTGTCGGTATAATCAAGCTTTTTCGCAGTATAAGAAAGCATTCTTCTGTATCTGTATTTTGCGGAAAAGAGCCTGATAAAGCCAAACAGCAGCACTGCGCCGAATATTATGCCTTCAATAACGGCTGTTTTCTTATCTCCGAAATAAAACGCAGTCATTGCCGTGAATGCGGCGGCACACACAGCGATAAGAAAAACAAACACTCCGTCGTAATGAAAGCCTTTGAATTTCATTTATACCTCCATGATTACAGGAAGAATAATCGGATTGCGCTTGGTCTGATCATAGACGAATTTCGATACGGCGTCCTTGACCTTGCCCTTTATGGCATTTATATCCGAAATATTGGAATAGTAACAGTTCTCAAGCGCTTTCTCGGCAACACGCCTGGCACTCGCGAGAAGCTCCTCGGATTCCTTGACATAAACGAATCCTCTTGAAAGAACCTCCGGGCCGGAAATAAGCTGACCCGTCTCATAATCGAGAGAAGCGGTGACAACAATGATACCGTCCTCGCTCAGATGTTTTCTGTCTCTGAGAACAACCGAACCGACATCGCCGACGCCCGAGCCGTCGACAAAAACCTTGCCCGCCTGAACGGGAGCGGCGGCCTTCATACTCTCATTTGTCAGTTCAACAACCTGCCCGTTATCGCCGATAAAGATATTCTTTGACGGAATACCCATAGCCTCAGCTAAACCTGCGTGCTTTCTCAGATGCTTCTGCTCACCGTGAACCGGAATGAAATACTTCGGCTTGACGATACCCATCATCAGCTTAAGCTCTTCCTGGCAGGCGTGGCCCGAAACATGGACATCATACATTTTCTCATATATGACGGTCGCACCGAGCTTCATAAGCTCATTGACAACATTTCCGACTGTCTTTTCGTTACCGGGAATGGGAGTCGCAGATATAATAACATAGTCATTGGGACGAATTTCGACCTTCCTGTGATCAGAGAACGCCATTCTCGTGAGAGCGGACATCGGCTCGCCCTGGCTGCCGGTGGTAATTACAACCAGCTGCTCGGGCTGATAGCGGTTTATAAGATCCGCATTTATCAGAACTCCCTCGGGAACTGTCAGGTATCCGAGAGTTGAGGAAATATTCACAACATTCTCGAGAGACCTGCCGACGAGCGCAACCTTTCTCCCGAGTGAATGGGCTACATTTATAATCTGCTGAACGCGGTGAATGTTTGAAGCGAAAGTAGCGACAATAATTCTGTTCTTGCCTGCTCGTCTGAAAAGAATTTCAAAGCTTTCGCCGACCTTGCGCTCGCTTTCGGTGAAGCCGGGGCGCTCGGCGTTTGTGCTGTCGGAAAGAAGGGCGAGAACACCGTTATTACCTATCTGCGCAAATCTCGCAATATCAATCATACCGCCGTCAATCGGAGTGCTGTCAATCTTGAAGTCGCCTGTCTGGACAACGGTTCCCGCACCGCAGGTTATAGCGAGACCGATTGCGTCGGGAATTGAGTGATTAACATGAATCATTTCGACCGAGAAACCGCCGAGTCTGATTGTGTCGCCGGGCCTTACTTCGTTAAGCTCCGAACTTGAAAGCAGATTATGCTCCCTGAGTTTGCCCTGAATCAGACCTACTGTAAGTCTGGTGGCGTAGACGGGAATTTTGCATGTCTTGAGAAGATAAGCGAGACCGCCGATATGATCCTCGTGGCCGTGGGTAATGATAATGCCTCTGACTCTGTCAATATTCTTCTCGACATAAGTAAAATCGGGAATAACCATATCAACGCCGAACATATCGGGCTCGGGAAAAGCGAGGCCGCAGTCAACGATAATGATATCGTCCTTATACTCATAGAGAGTCATGTTTTTGCCGACTTCATTAATACCGCCGAGAAAAGCAATTCTGAGCGGAGTCACCGGACTTTTCTTCTGACCGCCCTGCTTTTTTCTCTTTGCCTGAGAAGGCATATCAACCTTGGACTTTCTCTGAGGCTTATTCTGATTTATCTTGATTTCTCCGCTCTTGACAGGCTGAGCGCGTTTGACTTTTTTGCCTGCCATTGAGTTGAGGTTGGTCTGCGGCTTATTCTGCTTTGCCGCTTTTGCGTTTTTGGATTTAGCGGGGATTTCCGCAGCCTTAGGTTGCTTCTTTCCCTGCTTATTGTTGCTTTTTGATTTTTTACTGTCTGATTTCAGAGCATTGACAGATGCCCTGAGCTCATCAATCTGATTTTTCTTTGCCATATTTCTCCTGTTATTTCAAAAATTCTTTAACATTGTTTTCATAATGACCGGTTTCCTGAAAACCGCTCTGAGTCTGCTGATTCTCTCCCCATTTACGTTTGATTTCATCAAATGAATCCGATTTGATTTTTGCCCTCTCGAATCCGTCTTTGCTTCCCATCAAGCACCAGTCGCTGCTCCACATAAGATGGCCTGTTGCTTTATAGGTCCAGAGCATCCAGTTGAAATCGTATTTCTCCATAGTGGTGAAGCAATTCTTCCAGGTTGTAGTTTTATGCGGATAGAATTCGCCCATAATCATCGGAGTATCCGCAAAATAGATTCTGGTAAGGAATACGAATAAGTTGAAAATGAAATCAGAATTCTGATAGAAATGAACCTGATAAACTACATTACTCCAGCCTTTGAGCGCCTTATGAGGCAGAGCAAACATAGTCCATATACACTCCATGGTGATAATATGATCGGGATCCGCTTTGCGCACAGTATCATATAAACGGGTATAGATGAATTCATTATTCTTTCTTCTGTCAAGTTCGGTGCAGTTGACATCGCACATAGGCTCGTTGAGAAGGTCATACATAGCGACTGCGGGATTGCCTTTATATCTCGATGCAATGGCGGTCCACAGCTCGTCGGTAAGTTCTCTGTATCTTTCACCCTGCTCGGTATCGGCGAAAAGTCCGCATGATGTTCCCTTGCCCGAATGGGGAGCATCGCTCTGATAGCCGACTGCGCCGTGCATATCGAGAATTACATACAGACCTCTTTCGGAGCACTCTTCAACAGCCCAGTCAAGTCTCGAAAAATCCCATTCGCCGTTTTCATCGAGTATTTTCGTTCCGTTATCGTCATAATAGAAATTCCTGAACCAGAACGGAATTCTCACGCAGTTAAATCCCATTGACTTTATATTGTCAAAATCATATTCGGTAATGGTGTTATCATAATAAGTATTGAGAAGCTCATAAGCTTTCTCTGTGCCGAATCTCTCTTCAAGAGTATTGATAACCTCAAAGTTATCCGAAACCTCTTCATAGGGGCAGAGCCAATCCTCAAATACGAGCCAGGCGCCGAGATTAACACCGCGAAGGATAACTCTCTCGCCTTTCGCATTATAAAGATACTTGCCCTTTGTGCTCAGAAAATCTGAGGAATCGAATGCCGCGGATGAAGAATCATTATCATCTGAATTCACCGAATAAGCCGCAGGCAAACCGGCCGAGACAATCACTGCCGCCGCAAGAATTATAGCTAAAACTGACTTAATGCCCTTCATCGGCACACACTCCTTTATTATAATAATATATAATAACACCTGAGGGCGCATTTGTCAATTTAATTGTTGCCATATAAAAAGCTATGTGATAAAATATGTTTGTATATGAAAGGGTTGATTTTATGAAAAAAAGTATTTGCAAGATTCTGTCAACCACTCTGGCTGCAATAATCGTATTTTCGTGCGCCGGATTGTGCTTCACTGCTTTTTCCCAGAGTGATTATTCAGTCGGCGATACGGTTACATTCGGCAGTTATCCTCAGGCCGAGGTTAAAGATTCCGAAACCATTTCGGCTCTCAATGCGATGCTTTCCGATGATGATTTTGTCGATATGAATTATTATATCGGAACGGGCACAATCGGCACCGAACAGCAGGTCAGCTACTATTATTATGCAGACAAGGTGCTGAACGGCGAGAAATACAGAGCGATAAAATTCACTCAATACAGACCGACTACCACTTATGCTGCCTGCCCTTCCGACAGTTCAAATACCTTTACTGCCAGAGGATATTACAAAAACGAAGTCTACTGGTTCAGATATGAGCCGATTGAGTGGAAAGTGCTTGATCCCGATGCCGGTTTGATTATTACAGAAAAGCTGATTGACGCACAGCCATATCATAACACTCACGACGCAATCTCAGATTTTGCGCAGAGCACAATAAAAGCGTTCCTCAATAATAGTTTTTATAACACCGCTTTCGGTGAATATGAAAAAACAGCGATCACCTCCTCGGGAGACAAAGTAACACTTCTTACTCAGGAGCAGGCTCTCAATGAAGATCACGGTTTCATAGATAACGATTCAAGAATCGCCGCAGTAACCGATTACGGAACAATAGGAGGATATGTAGTCAGCACGGCAGACTCAATTCAATCTTCAAACTGGCTTCTGAAAGATATCTATAATGAAAGGAACGTCCGGTGCATCTACTTTTTCGGTTCGGTCAACACCTGCGATATCAATGCGGTAAGAGCCGTCCGCCCGGTCACATATATAGACCTCTCGAAAGCAGATAAATACACAATAACTTATAAATTCAACGGCAGCATATTAAAAGCCGATGAATACGAAGCAGGAGAGACAATTACTGCATATACTCCCGAAATTGCAGGTTACACTTTCAGCGGCTGGGATGTTGATATTCCGGAAACTATGCCCGCTCACAACATTGAAACAAATGCGCTGACACAGATTAAAAGCTATAAACTGACGCTTAATGCGAACGGCGGAAAGTTTGCCGACAGCAGCGAATTAAAAGATACTCTGGTCGCTTATAATTCCGCAATCATTCCCGAAGAACCGACAAGGCAGGGCTACAATTTCGGAGGATGGGGCGATATACCCGACAGAATGCCTGCCGAAGATCTTACACTCACGGCAAGCTGGACGGAACGCGACGACACGCCTTATAAAATAACGATTTATAAAGAAAATCTCAACGGAGGGTATGATTCACAGACACAGACAAAATACGGACGGACCAATTCACAGGCGTCTTTTTCTCCGGAGGAATTCGAAGGATATGTGTTCGACAGCGGGAAGAGCATACTGAGCGAAAATATTTCGGCAGAAGGAACAACCGAACTTAAAGCTTACTATAATCTCAAAACATACGAAGTAACTTTCAATTTCAACTGCGAAGCAGATAATATAACAGAAACATTCAAACATGGTCAGAGCATAAGCGCACCCGCGATCCCGACACGCACCGGCTATGCGGGAAAATGGGATAAGGATATTCCAGATATCTGCACTGCAGATGACATATACAATGTAATCTGGCTCGAAAACAGCTACCAGATTTCATTTGACACAGACGGCGGAAACAATATAAACAACGCTATTTACACATACGGTGCTGAGGTCATTAAACCAGCCGACCCGGTAAAAGAAGGATATACATTCATCGGCTGGGATAAAGATTTCCCCGAAACAATGCCGGCAGAAAATCTTGAATTCAAAGCCCTCTGGCAGGTAAACACTTACACCGTCAGCTGGATTGCAAATGATGAAACAAAAGAGGAAACATACGCTTTCGGCGAAAAGCTGAGAGAACCGATTGTAATAGAAAACGACGGATATTCATTCACCGGCTGGGATAAGCCTGTTCCCGATACCATGCCTGCAAAGAATCTTGAATTTACTGCGCAGTTTACCGCAAATGAATACAGCGTAACATGGATTGCAGGCGAAAACATTCTCAAGAAAGAAACATACAGATACGGCGAAACAATCAACGAACCTGCGGCGCCTCAGATATCGGGATACACATTTGCCTGGAATAATCATGCTGATACTATGTCGGCAAAGGATATTACTATAACGGGTAAATACACCGAAACATCAACCACGCCAGTAAAACCCGTTATTACAATCATCAATTATAAGAGCGTAATTAAAGTTGATTACAAGACTACAATAACATTCCGCTCAAATGTCAGCAATTCGGCAGGCAAGCCCGTTCAATGGTATGTAAACAACGAACTGAAAGGAACCGGCGACACATTTACATATAATCAGGCAAAAGACACATTCAATATAAGATGCGCGACCGCCGATTCAGAAGGAAATTCATTTTCAAGCGAAACGGAGCTTGTTAAAGTCAAAACAGATTTCTGGAGCAAAATAGTGGCATTCTTCAGAATGATTTTCAGTAGACTGCCGGAAATCACACAGTAAAGAAAAAAGCCATCGGTCAATTCCGATGGCTTTGATTATTCAGTTTATTACTGAAACCTTGCAACCATATCGGCAAAGGTATCGGCTATGGCCTGCTGGCTGTAATAACCCATTGAATTGGTTTCGTGGTAATGATTCAAACCGTTTTTGTCCTTTGTTCCGTTGAGGAAAGGCTGAGTTTTATTGAGCAGAAAGTCGTTGGGAGGGACAACATAGCCGGTCATATCATTGGTGTTGCCGAAAACAATTACATCTTTATCGTTGCAGATTTCGCAGAGCGGAGCTGGATTGATTTCAGGCCCCTCACCCGTTGTTGAAAGCTCCTTGGGAATATATGAGCCGTATACCGTGGAGACAAAGCTTTCACCGGGAAGCATAATAATTTTCTGATTTCCGATTGTCATATAAGTAAGTTCCGATTCCATGCAGATACCGGTAAGGCTTGATTTACAGGGAAACGCCTTGAAACTCATGGTATGTTTAAGCGCGAGAAGAGTCAGAACATAGTTGTCAACCGGATAATAAAACGGCTGAGTAAGGAATCTGATATTTGTTTGAAGCTCTGTTTCATCGGCAATATTCTCAGCGGCGCTCGCATACATTCTGCCCTGCTTTTTGATGCATTCGAGCGGGTTTTCATCAAGCTCCGCTCCGTCCATTGCGCCTATTGCGCCGATGCCGAAAAATACGTTCGCTCCCCTCTCCTCTCTGATATGCTCGCGCATGAAATAGGGATACTCGCCGCTGAGCATTCTGTTTGAGCCTCCGAGCGAATTCGGATGAGCGCCGAAATTCATAAGCCATGTCTCTGCAGAATTATCATCGGGGACAAATCTCATCCTCGAGAGAATCTCATGTTTATCAAGAAAACCGCGCTTTGTAAACAGGCCTCCGGGAACCTCGATTTTTCCGTTAAAGAGTTTTCCGCTCTTTCTGTTAAGATACGCCTCTTCGGATACCTTGACAGCTTTATTCATAAGCATTTCCATATATTCGGGATCTTTGCCGTCCGCCGGAATACTCAGGAAAGGCTTGCCCCAGTAGCCGAGAGTGTCAATGCCGCTGTGGCTGTGAGTAACGCTGAAATTGATACCTTTGCATCCCTTGATTTTATCGGATGCAAGAATCATTTCGCGGATTTTATTTATCTCAATACGTGTGAGGCCGATAATGTCGGCTGTAAGCCAGATTATGCCTTCGTCACTGCCGCAATCGAGCCAGACAGCGCTGATTGAAACGGGAGTCAGCACGCCTTCCATCTTGTGGCCGGAACCGTGGCCTGCAATCCAATAGGTTTTACCGGAATCAAGGTCAGGCATAATCTCATCGGTCGAGAAACCGAGGCGGAAGCCATCGCCTTTTATCTCAACCGGAGATGCTTTATCTATTTCGGGAGCTTCACCCTGCTTCTGAATCTTTTTGCCGTAATTACGGGTAATTTTGATTATACCCTTCATGACAATATCAAGGGGATCCATAAATCAGTCTCCTTTGAACATATTGGGATCGTATCTGCAGATTGTCTCGCTCTCTATATCAACATTCGGCAGAATCATCGGCGGAAGACCGGCATTGACCGAAACCGTCGCTATTATGCTCTTGGCAAGCGGAAAAATTTCCTTGAATGTCAGAACATGGACTTTCTCTTTGATAAGAGATTTGTCAAATTCAAAAATGCCGTTCATTACTAGCTTGATTCCGAATTTTTCCGGATTATTCTTATCAAAAAGTTCGGCGGTCAGTTCACCGTTGCAGG
>JAFZOE010000377.1 GCA_017552845.1 Clostridia bacterium | reverse complement strand
CCTCAGCGTTGTCAGCACAGAGATGTCCGTGGAAATCAAAGTATCTCTGAAGCTCGAGGTGGCACCAGTGATACATCGGATTACCTATAAGATAAGGCATGCAGGCGGCAAACGCTTTGAATTTCTCATATCCGGGAGCGTCGCCCGTGATGAATTTTTCGTTCACGCCGCAGGAGCGCATCGCGCGCCATTTATAGTGGTCGCCGCCGAGCCAGAGCGCGGCGAGGTCTGCGCCCGCGTTGTTTTCATAGATTTCTTTCGGAGACAGGTGGCAGTGCCAGTCGAAAATCGGCATTTTTTCCGCCGCCTCAAACATCTTTTTTGCCGGCTCATTGAAGAGCAGGAAATCCTTATCCATGAATTTTCTTGACATAGCATCCGTCCTTTGTTCCGCCGCTCCGGAGAGTCCGGGCAGGCAGGCGAAATATATTTAACATTTTAATAATATATCATCGGGCGGCTTTTTGCAAGAGAAAAGAGAAAAAAGCATAAATATAAACCCGCCCCGGAACAGACGGGTAAACAAAAATCCCGCACCGCCGGAGCGATACGGGAAGTGTGGTTAAAAGGGAACGGCGTTGAACGCCGCGGGAGAATTACTCGGCAAAGCCCGATTCAACAAGCTTTACAAGCTCATTGACAGCCTGCTCCTCGTCAGCGCCGCTGGCGATGATGCGGATGCCGGTGTCGCCCATAATGCCGAGTGAAAGCACGCCGAGAAGGCTCTTGGCGTTGACTTTGCGCTCATCCTTCTCAACCCAGATGGATGCCTTGAATTCGTTTGCCTTCTGGATGAAATAGGTAGCCGGACGGGCGTGAAGACCAACCTGATTCTGAACTGTTACTTCTTTAATGGTCATAGAATATCTCCTGAAAAATATAGATTACAATTTGTTGATATTACCCTACGCAATAATTATATCACCTATTTTTGTTTCGTCAATAATTTGAAAAATTTTCGTTTTCTATGCCAAAATGAACTATTTTACCAAAATGCCTTTTGGTTAAAATGACAACAGATTCGGAATTTTTTTGGTTAATATGGGAACAACTATTCACATTTTACGGATTTACGCCCCTGAAAGCGAGGTAAACATAACCCGTTCCCGCCTCGTTCAGAAGGGGCGTAATGCCCGAAACAGCGTAGGTTGAGCCGTTTTTCACCCTGAAACCGCCCCCGGTGATTTCGAGCCCGAGAGAGCCCGATTCGCCCGCGGAAAAGGCTGAATACGCCTGCGACGAGCCCGTCTGCTTTATCGAGGCGATATTGAAGGTGTCGAGCCTCTTTATCTGCCTGCCGGTCAGCGAATCCGAATGAAGCAGCAGTTTTATCGCGTCGGCATTCGAGCCGAAGGCGATGTGCCGCAGAGCCGAAACAATCTCATTGAAATCAATCTGATTTTCCGATTTAATCACTCCTTTACATAATGCCCCTCACCCATAGGCGGAAACGCTGTTTTCCGCAGGATGTTTATCCTGCGTTTTTTGTAAACGGCGAAAATTCATGTAAAATCCGCTTGATTTTGACCGCAAACGGCGTATAATTGATATATAATGAAAAAGGAAGGAGATTTTCTTCTATGATAAAATTTCTTGCTCTGTTTATGAGCCTCGTATTCACATTTGCGTTTATACTGCCCTGCTTTGCCTCGGATGTGGATGTTTCCCGCCCCGAGAGAGCCCACCTCGCTTTCAATGATGACGGCAAGTTCACTATTCTTCAGGTAGCGGATATTCAGGATGACGCCATGCTCTCGAATCTCGCGGTATCGGCCATCAAAAAAGCCGTTGAAGAGAGCAAACCCGATTTAATCGTTCTGACCGGCGACAATATCGCGGGCTATTCCTGCGGCACAAAGGGTCTTGCCAGAACCGCGCTGAAAGCCGTTATGGATATGTTCGAGGAAATCGGCGTTCCCGTTGCGGCGGTCTTCGGCAACCACGATGACGACACGACTCCCTACACCAAGCTCGAGCAGATTGAGCAGTATGAGTCATATTCCTGCTATATCGGCTGCGCGGGCGTTGTCTGCGAAGCGAAATGCGGCGATAAATCCACCATCAACGCAGGCACCTACAATGTTCCGATTTTCGCATCCGCAGACAGCGACGAAATCGCCTACAACCTCTGGTGCATCGATTCGGGCAACTACAATCCCGACGATAACTACGGCGGCTACGGCTATGTAATGCCCGAGCAGGTCGAATGGTATAAGGCAAAATCAGATGAGCTCAAAGAGGCAAACGGCGGCGAGCCCGTTCCCTCGATGGCGTTCCAGCATATCGTTCCCCCTCAGATTTACAGAGCGCTCAAGGAAGTTGACAAAGGCACCGAAGGCGCATACCCCCACGAAGGAAAATACTGGACTCTTCCCGACGGCCTCGATCCCGAAACCAACTGGATGGGAGAAGCTCCCTGCCCGCCCAGCACCGCTTTTGAACCCGGCTACGCTGAACTTGACGCAATGATAGAGCAGGGCGATGTCAAAGCCGTGTTCTTCGGCCACGACCATATCAACTGCTTCTGCGTTCCCTATGAGGGCATCGACCTCGTCTCAACTCCCGGCATCACCTTCCATTCATATAACAACTCCAACAGAGGCTTCCGCGTAATCACTCTCGACAAGAGCAACACCGATTCCTATGAGACCTATACCATCAACGCCGCCGAGCTCCTCGAAAACGGCAGCGCAATGGATAAGATTGCCCTCGCATTCAAGAATATCCTCGACGCGATAGTAAACTTCTTCAAGGATCTCTGGTTCTCAATCACCGGCTGATGCAGAGAGACATAATGAAAAAGAATAATAAATAAAAACAACCCCGGCAGGAGAATAACTCCGCCGGGGTTTGAATATATGTGGATTTGTAACGGGAATCAACAGGGCATTTATGAATCTGTGCCTGCATTTATTCTATTTTGTCATCCTGAGCGCAGCGAAGGATCTCATTGACAGACCGGATGCAAATCTGCGATTCTTCGGCCTTTGGCCTCAGAATGACAAGGTATAGTATTTCGGAGAACGTAGGGGCGCGGGTCTCCGGCGGAGACCTCTGCCGCAGGCAGAAGCGCCGACCGAGCCGACAGGCAAGACCGGATATTATCCGCCCGCCAACAGGATATGCGGAGCATCATCATCCGCCCAAAGCATTCCTCAATAACTGACTGCAAATAAAAAACGGTCCGCCGGAGCGAACCGTCTTTTGTCGTTTTGTTTTACTTACGCAACCTTTTTCTTGGTGCAGACATAAGCAGCAGCGGCAGCTACGGAAACAGCTGCGAAAGCTACGATGCCGAGTGAGGAGGAACCGGTGTCAGCTGTTGCAGCAGCTTCGGTCTCTTCGACGACGGT
>JAFZOE010000376.1 GCA_017552845.1 Clostridia bacterium | reverse complement strand
GGCGGAAATCCTGCCGAGAATTCTGCTTCTTGTCGGCATGTATCTGCTCGCGATTATTTCCTCGCTCGCGTTCACGCAGATAGGCGCCTATCTCACTCAGGGCTTACTCTACAAAATGCGCGGATCCATGTTTGAGAAGATGCAGATCCTGCCGATAAGATATTTTGACAGGAACAAACACGGCGACATCATGAGCCGCTATACCAATGATATCGATACCCTGCGTCAGCTCGTATCCCAGGCAATTCCCACCCTGCTTCAGGCGGGCGTTGTTGTCGTATCGGTTCTTGGCATTATGCTCTGGTTCAGCGTGTGGATGACGCTTGTCGTTGTCTGCGGAGTTATCGCGATTATGTTCGTCTCGGGCAAAATCGGCGGCGGCAGCGCGAAATTCTTCGTGCGCCAGCAGGCCTCGCTCGGCAGAGCCGAGGGCTTCGTTCAGGAGATGATGAACGGTCAGCGCGTCATCAAGGTTTTCAATCACGAGGAGCAGAGCAAGAAGGATTTCGACGAGGTCAACAACGCCCTTTATAATGACAGTTTCAGGGCTCATGCCTTCGCGAATTCACTCGGCCCGATTATCTTCAATATCGGCAATCTCCTCTATGTTCTCGTCACCGTAGTCGGAGGCATTCTCCTGCTTTCGGGAGTTAAAAATCTCAGCATTTCGGGTATGGCATTCTCGGTCAGCCTGATAGTTCCCTTCCTCGGCATGACAAAGCAGTTCACCGGCAATGTCAATCAGGTCGCCCAGCAGTTCAACACCGTCGTTATGGGTATGGCTGGCGCAGGCAGAGTATTCGATCTGCTCGATGAAGAGGGCGAGGTTGATGACGGCTATGTAACGCTTGTCAATGTCAACATCGCAGAGGACGGCACAATTACCGAGAGCGACAAGCGCACCGGCAAATGGGCGTGGAAGCATCCGCATAAGGACGGCACTCTCACCTATACCGAGCTCAAGGGCGATGTCCGTCTCAATCAGGTGGATTTCGGTTATATCGAGGGCAAGCAGGTTCTCTATGATGTAAGCGTCTATGCCGAGCCCGGCCAGAAGGTTGCCTTCGTCGGTGCAACCGGTGCGGGCAAGACCACAATCACAAATCTTATCAACAGATTCTATGATATTGCGGACGGCAAAATCCGCTATGACGGCATAAATATCAACAAAATCAGGAAAGCCGATCTTCGCCGCTCGCTCGGCATCGTGCTTCAGGAGACGAATCTTTTCACCGGCACGGTTATGGATAATATCCGCTACGGCCGTCTTGACGCGACCGATGAGGAATGCATCGCCGCGGCGAAGCTTGCGGGCGCGGACGGCTTCATTACCCGCCTTCCCCACGGATACAATACCGAGCTTACCAATAACGGCTCAAATCTTTCGCAGGGTCAGCGCCAGCTTATCGCGATAGCGAGAGCGGCGGTCGCCGATCCTCCGGTAATGATTCTCGATGAGGCGACCTCCTCAATCGATACGCGCACTGAGGCGATAGTCCAGGCGGGTATGGATAAGCTTATGGAAAACAGAACAGTTTTCGTCATCGCTCACCGCCTCTCGACCGTCATGAATTCGGATGTGATTATGGTGCTCGACAAGGGCAGAATAATCGAGCGCGGCAGCCACGAAGACCTCATCGCCGCGAAAGGAACATATTATAAGCTTTACACCGGCGCTTTTGAGGAAGAATAATACAGTCCGGGCGGATATTATCCGCACGTTGTTGATATTCAGAATATATATTGCAAACCGTATTCATCCGCCTTTGTATAAATGGAGGAAAATAATATGAAAAAGACGAAGAAGCTGCTTGCCGTTTTGCTTTCCGCCGCGCTGATTATCGGCTTATTCACGCTGACAGCGAGCGCGATGCAGATTTTTGTGAAAACTCTGACCGGCAAAACCATCACCCTCGAGGTTGAGCCGGGCGATTCAATCGACAATGTGAAGGCGATAATTCAGGATAAAGAGGGCATTCCGCCCGATCAGCAGCGCCTGATTTTCGCGGGCAAACAGCTCAAGGACGGGCACACCCTTGCGGATTACAACATCCAG
>JAFZOE010000375.1 GCA_017552845.1 Clostridia bacterium | reverse complement strand
ATTTCGACCGAGGCGCGCGCTAAATACAACAAGAGCATAGAATACGGCGACAGGGATATATATAAGGGACTCACCTACTGGTCGCCGAATATCAATATTTTCAGAGATCCCAGATGGGGCAGAGGCCACGAAACCTATGGTGAGGATCCGTTCCTGACAAGCGAAATCGGCTGCGCCTTCATCGAGGGAATTCAGGGCGATGGTGAATATCTGAAAGCCTCCGCCTGTTCTAAGCATTATGCAGTTCATTCGGGCCCCGAGGCGCTCAGGCACGGCTTCAACGCCGTCGCTTCAAAAAAGGATATGGAGGAAACATACCTCACCGCGTTTGAGAGAACGGTTAAGAAAGCCGGAGTCACCGGAGTAATGGGCGCATACAGCGCGCTGAACGGCGCTCCGGCCTGCGCGAACGAGTGGCTTATACGCGATAAACTCCGCAAAGAATGGGGATTCAAAGGCTATTTCGTCTCCGACTGCGGCGCGATCAACGACATATATAAAGAGCATCATTACTGCGAAACCGCCGAGGAGGCCGCCGCCGTTTCGCTCAAAGCGGGCTGCAATCTAAACTGCGGCGACTGCTACACAAGCCTCAACGAGGCCTATGAAAAAGACATGGTAAGCGACGACGACCTGACAGAAGCCTCCGAATATCTTTTCACAATAAGATATATGCTCGGTGAATTCGAGGAAAAGAGACCCTATTCGGATATCGGCTTCGATAAGGTTGACTGCCGCGAACACAGGCAGGCAAATCTTGAGGCGGCAATGCAGACCGCCGTTCTCATCAAGAATGAGAACAATTTCCTTCCGCTCGATAAATCAAAGATAAAGAGCATCGGCGTAGTCGGCCCGAACGCCCTTTCAATTACGGGACTTGAGGCAAATTACGAGGGCAAGGCGAGCGAATACATAACCCCTGCCGACGGCATAAGAAGAGTTTTTGATGAGAGCGAAATCAGAGTATCCGCCGGCTGCGGCTACAACAGCGAAAAAATGTGCAGCTGGGACGGCCACGAGAATATTATCTCAGACGGCGCCGCGGTTGCCTCTATCAGCGATGTGACCGTGCTCTGCCTCGGGCTTGACTGGCATCTTGAGGGCGAATGCGACGACAAGGAGGATATTATGCTCCCCGCCGTTCAGCGTAAGCTCGCCGAGGCAGTCTGCGATGTATGCGACAATGTCGTTGTTATCGTAATGTGCGGCTCGTCAATCGACATCGGCGAAAAGCTCAGGGAAAAGGCAAAGGCAATAATCTATGGCTGGTATCCGGGCGCTCAGGGCGGTCTCGCTCTCGCGAAACTCCTCTCCGGCGAAAAATCCCCCTCGGGCAGGCTGCCGATAACCGTATATTACGGCGACAGAGCACAGCCCGATTTCACCGATTACAGCATGAAAAACCGCACTTACAGATATCTTGAGGATACTCCCCTCTGGCCCTTCGGCTTCGGCCTCTCATATACGGAAATCAAGTATAAAGCCGCAGAAATCATAAGTCAGAATGCGGATGAAATAAAACTCGCGGTTGAAATTGAAAACAATGGCAGCTTCGATGCCGACGAAAAGATTCAGGTCTATGCCGAATACAAGGACAGCACATGCGAAACGCCTAAGTATCAGCTCTGCGCGATAAATCCACTGCCCGTCAAAGCCGGAGAGAGCGCAAAGGCGGAGATTTCAATCGACCGCTTCTGGATAAAAGCCGTCACCGATGAAGGAATAAGAAAAGAACCCGACGGCGAAATCATCCTTCATATAGGCTCTTCTCAGCCCGATGAACTCAGCAGAAAACTCGGCGCACCCGAAACAATATCAATTAAAATTCAATAAAGAGGTAGAATTATGGACAGAAAAGATTTAGCGGCTCAGTTAAAACAAAGTGCAAACTGCTGCCAGGCGGTTATGAT
>JAFZOE010000374.1 GCA_017552845.1 Clostridia bacterium | reverse complement strand
TCGAAGCCTTTATCTATAAGCCAGCCCCAGCCGTAATCGGGAGAAATCACAAAGGAATTATCATCCGAATGGCCTGCCGCAATAACATCATTTTTATTGTAAACTATCGCGTTGCCGAATACCACGAGCCCTTTATCATGCATGCTCTGAATGTATTCACTTGAAGCGACAGGCTCATCGTCTCTTTCAAAGAGAACCTCCGCTCCGATGCAGTTTATTCCTTTTGCGATAAGATCATCCGTAATATCGTCTTTATGCCTGACTATCGGCATAAACATAAGGTCGGGAGCGTATTTGAGAAGTTCCTTTATATATCTGTCTTTAATTGCGGTCTTTACCACGACTTGCTTTTCAACGCCGCATTTTCTTATGCACTCAGTAATGCCGGGGATGTCGGTCCAGTATTTGTCAACATTGATATAGCATTTGCCTCTGAGATAATCGAAAACCTCTTCAAGCGTATTGATGCCGAAATCCGTCGGGCAGTCATCCTGATTCACAAAGTGCAGTTTTCTGACTTTGTCCGAGCGCATTGTTGAGATCAGTTTTTTCTTACGCAGATGCGCGTGCTCCATGCCCGGATGAAAAACGAAATACTTGCCGTCGATGCTTTTTGTCACATCGAGTTCAATCATATCCGCGCCGCTCATGACTGCGGCCCTGAACGCAGCCATGGAATTGCACGGAATATCAGCTCCCGAAAACCCGCGATGAGCGCAGATGAGAGTTTTTTCTCTTGAATTCTCAAATATGGATTTATTTAAATCAATCATATTAACACCCGAAATCAATTATATATCCTTTTTTCCAGCCGTTAACGTCAATTATGTTTTGTTGCTTAAAACCAGATCTGCATAAATCGGGAAATGGTCGGAAGTGAAGCGGTTGTCAACACCTTGTGTTACAGTGCGGTAGGAAGCAACTTCAAAATTATCCGAGCAAAGAATGAAGTCAATATAGTAATCAGACTTGTCCGCGGGATTCTTTCCGCCGTGGAAGGTGCCGTAGGTTTTGCAGTCCTGAGCGGCAAAGCGGGCATCGGTGAGATTTGCGGTCATTGTTGCGTAAGCTTCACCCTTTTCGCTCGTATTCATATCAGCTGTGAATACAACGGGAATACCCTTGAAATTCTCTTCAATGAAGCGGGTGACTATCAGCGCGCCCTGCACTCTCGCCTCCTCGGATACATGGTCATAGTGGGTATTTACGTGGATGAATACCTTGCCGGTAATACGGTCTTTGAGCTTTGCCCATGTGCAGATTCGGATGCAGGCCGCGCCGGGGCCTTTGGAAGGCACATCGGGTGTATCGGAAATCCAGAAATTGCCGCTGTCTTCAAGGCTGAATTTTGCTTTCAGATAGAAGATCGGGCAGGATTCTCCGTTTTCGAGCGGGGAAACGCCTTTTTCCCTGTCAAGCCCCACCCAGTCGTAAAGAGTGAGCTTCTTATCAAGCGCCTTCATCCACTCGGGAGTTGCCTCCTGAATGCCGAGGGAATCCGGCATAATCTCTTTAATCTGACGGATTGCAATATCAATCCTTTCGGGAACATGAGCTCCGTTGACATCGCCGCAACGGATATTGAAAGACATAATTCTAAGGGAGTCATCTCCCTGTTTCTCAGCAGAGATTCTCGGGAAATCAAAATTGCCGCAATAATCGCCGTATTTTTCGGTGCCGTTTGCATTAACGAAAGATAGCACAGCCATAAATATCACCACAATCCTTTTTATCAAAACAATCATTTTTCAGCCTCCGCGCTTATATTAAGAGTTCTCTGCGGTCCACCACTCTGTATATGCGTCGGGGTAATTGGTCTTGAAACCGGTTACGCCCATGTCGCAGATCTGCTTCCACCATTCAGGATAGTCACCGAGATTTGAGAAGACTTTGATTCCCATTGATTCAAACATCTCGACATCTTCTCCCGTAAACGCCTCATTATTGAGACCGACCTCCCATAAATCGGAGCGGCGCACGAAATTCATTGTCTGCTCGTTTATAAAGCGGATATTCGCACCGAGGCGCAGCCCGTCGGGTTTTCCGTTAACGCGGTAATGCTCCTGCATTTCTTCAAGCACTTCCCAATCGCCCGAGAAGAAAATATATCTTGAAACATTGGTTGATTTTGCGAGAATTTCATCCATACGGGGACACATGCCTTTGCACTTGAATTCGACCTCAACGTTAAGATCGTAATCCACAGTGGAGAGCCACTCGTCAAATTCGGGGAAAGTGATGAGATGAGTAACCCTGTCTTCCCTGTAATCGGGCGGCATAATCATACGACGGCCGCCGTAGTGCTCGGTCCACGGATACGGCGGGTATTTCAGCTTGAGGGCGTCGCGGTAAGGAATATCAAACTTCTTTATCTGCTTGGCAGTCAAGTCTTTAAGCACATCGCGATGCCTTTCAAAAGTCATATAACCCATATTTCCGTTGTGGGTAACGATAATCTCACCGTCGCCGCTCATCTGAATATCAAGTTCGATGCCTTCGCAGCCAAGTTCCGCAGCCTTTTTGAAAGCCTCAAGCGTGTTTTCTGGAGCAAACTGTGTGACTCCTGTGTGCGCAAATCTCATCGGCATTCCGCTGTATTCCTTTTTCATGGCAATTCTCCGTTCTTGTAGAATCAATCAAGTTGTAATTATTATACCACGCGCGTGCGGGAAATACAATAAATTATATTGAGATCCTTCGGCTCTAAGCGCCTCAGGATGACAGATCGTTTTATGCTCCGCATATCCTTGGGCGGGCGGATGATATCCGCCCCTACTATATCGAATACATGAGTAATAAAAAGCATAAGCCCTCACCTTTTCGGTGAGGGCTTTGAAGCTATCAGCTCTGCTTAAGTGATAACACTCCAGAATAGCGTGATCACGCTCCGGCATAATCTCAAATCAGATTATGCCTTTTTCTTGGAGCATACATAGGCTGCTGCAGCCGCAGCTGTGATAGCAGCAAACACTGCTATTCCGGCAGTCGCGGAACCGGTTTCTACAGGAGCTTCTGCATTTGTAACTTCTTCTACAACAACTGTCTCTTGGTTATTGGCATAGAAATCTTTAATCTTCTGCTTGATAGCAGACATAAAGTCATTAATGCCGGTAAGCTTGACTTCGGGAAGGCTGAGTTTGCCGATGGCAAGGTCGAGTTTATCAACTGCGCCTGCAACTTCAGCTTCACCTTCGCCTGAGCCTGCTACGCCGTTAACGATGAATTCCATTACTCTGTTGTAAAGATCCCAGAAGAGATCGAGAATAGTGGAGGTAGCACCGCTGGACTGCATATAACCAAAGAACTTATCGAAAAGTTCGGGCAGTGAAAGCTTGATGTACTGTGACCATTTGTGGTCAACAACATTGTAGTGAGTTGCCAAATGAGTATTATAAGCTTCTTTGTCTTTGAAACGGGCATCGCAAATTTTGCATACATATTCATCATTTCTGATGTGGCTGTTTAAACAAGCAACGTATGCGTCGGGGTTTTCATACTTTCTGCCGCATTCCTGGCAAACATAATAACCATTTGTATCGCCTGTTATAGCGTCAGTCTCAAAAGTCTTGTGACTGTCAAGATGGGTATTGTATTCAGAGGAAGAATCAAACTCTTTACCACAAATCGGGCAAACCTTCGCTGCGGGAGCAGCGGTGGTATCATCCTCTGCGAATGCGATTGCAGAAACTGAGAGTGCAAGTACCAGTGCTAATATAACTGCAATTACTTTCTTCATGTCAATCATTTCCCTTCGGTTTTTCCTAAAATAGGGTATTTTAGATATCGATATCTAAAAAGTTTTTGTCCGGTGAGCTAAACCGAACTGTGAGCAAAAAATTACAAATTAGTTTCCAGATAATTTGTAGTGTGCCGGATTAGAAGTGTTATCACTTAAGCAAAACCGATAGTTGAAATGTTGAATTATAATCATTACGCCTTATGAACTCTGATTTATCACCTCCGCAGTAATATGTTGTATGAAACACTTAGAGATAATACTCTATATTGTATTCATCTTAATTTACCACACATTTTTATAAATGTCAATTATTATTTTTAATTTTTTCACATTTTTTTCACTTTAAATTCACTTATATATAATTCATTATATAATTAACTGCAAAAGCCGGTGTAATCAAACACAGTTCTCACCTGCCCGCTCTTGATTTCGGCGGCGGTTTATGATACCTTTTAACTGACGGGGTGATATGATGAAATATTCCGATATATATGAGGCAGTGAAACGAATTCCTCGCGGAAAGGTCGCAACCTATGGTCAGATTGCGGCGCTCGCAGGCAATCCCAAAGGGGCGCGGGCTGTAGGCAACGCCCTTCATAAGAATCCCTCGCCCGATACAATCCCCTGCTACAGAGTCGTCAATTCTCAGGGAAAGCTCTCGGGCAGATTCTCCTTCGGCGGACCGGAGATTCAGAAGGAACTGCTCGAAAGCGACGGAATAGAAGTAATAGATTACACGGTGGATATCAGAAAATTTCTTGCCGATTTCACAAAGGATGAATGAAATGAAAAGATGTGTCATTGTCGGCGGCGCCGATATAAAGAATTATGACAGAATAAAAAATCTGCTCAGGAATGACGATTATGTCATTTACTGCGACAGTGGGCTGAAGCATAAAGAAGCGCTCGGTATCGCTCCTAGTCTTATAATCGGAGATTTTGATTCCTGGGAGAAGCCCGAAACCGATATTGAAATAATAACACTGCCCACAATCAAAGATGATACCGATACGGTTTACGCGGTCAAAGAAGCAATCAAGCGAGGCTTTGATGAATTCCTGCTAATCGGCGTTACCGGCGGGCGGCTCGACCATACGCTCGGCAATCTCTCAATCCTGCTGAATCTCTTCAAACAGGGCAAAAAAGTCACTGCTGCCGATGATTACTCAATTATTACAGCTGTCGGAGAAAAGTCCGAATATATCAGCTGTGAATTTGCTTTCTTTTCCCTGCTGGCGATTGACGGCGAGGCAGGAGGAGTTACGATTAAAAACGCCAAATATCCGCTTGAGGATGCTGTAATCACTCCCGATTTCCCGCTCGGCGTCAGCAATGAGGTCCTGCCCGGAGAGACGGCGGAGGTCAGCGTGAAAGACGGAAATCTGATACTGATAAAAGTATTCTGACAGATTAAGCTACTGCCACCGGTTAATTCCGGTGGCTTTTAATATACTACATATTGTGTTAAAAACGCAATTATTCTGGGCTTTTGCAATAAATATACGATTTTTTTGCTGATTTTTAATACTCTGTTAATAATTACCGTTTATAATCATAATGAATTTTTATGTTCGGAGATAAAAATGGAAGCGTTTTACAAGGTTAAAGAATTCAGCACGATAAGGGAACTTATCGATATGAGCGCCGAGGAATATGCCTGGCGCCCCGCGTTTGAAATCAAAAAGAACAAGCAGCATTTCTATATAAACTACAGGGATTACAGGGAAGATCTCAATGCGTTCTGCTCAGCCGCTATCTATTACGGTCTTGACGGGGGCGCGGTTGGTGTCTGCTCAAATAACCGCTACGAATATGCCGCGACCTATGTCGGGACCATTCTCTCGGGCGGCGTTATCGTGCCTACGGATAAAGAACTTCATGAGGACGATATAACCGGAATATTTGAAACTGCGGAAATCAAGTTCTTCTTCTGCGATGCGAAATTCCTTTCCGGTTTCAATATTGACAGAATTCCCGGCGTTAAAATAATCTGCTACGATTCAGAATCAGCGGACGGCGAAAGAGTAATGAGCTGGGAAAGCTTTATCGCCCAGGGCAGGCGTCTGAACAAAGTCGGCAAAGAGCTTTATAAAAATGTTAAGCATGATCCCGAGAAGCTCTGCACTCTCCTCTTCACCTCGGGCACAATGGGCGCTCAAAAGGGCGTTATGCTCTGCCAGCGCAATTTTGTCTCAGAAATCAAAGCTGCAATGGGAGTTCTCAAAATATATCCACAGGATTGCGGAATATCACTGCTCCCGATTCATCACACCTTTGAAAGCTCAATCATTCTGTTTTTTGCGCCGTATTGCGGTGCGAAGGTTACTTTCTGCGAGGGCTTCAAATATGTGCTGAGCAACATGAAGGAATTCAACCCGACCATTTTTGTCGCTGTGCCGATGGTCCTTGAGATAGTCCACAAAAGGATCATGAAGCAGATAAAGGCGAGAAAAAACGGCGAAGCAAAATTCAGACTCGGAAAGGCGCTCTGCAAGAGTGCGGATCTGGTTCATATAGATCTCAAAAAAGTCTTTTTCAAGGAGATACAGGATGCCTTCGGTGGGCATATGCGCATGATTATCTGCGGCGGCGCGCCGATTGATCCCCAGATTATAAAGGACTTCGACGCCTTCGGAATTCAGGTGGTTTACGGTTACGGTCTGACCGAATGCGCTCCCCTTGCGATAATAAATCACGACAGATGCAGGACCACCGATTCCATCGGAGAACCGCTTCCTGGAATTGATATCAAGATATACAATCCCGATGAAAACGGCGCTGGCGAAATCTGCATCCGCGGCGGCAATGTCATGCTCGGTTACTATAAGGATGAAGAATCCACAAACAAAGTCATTGATAAAGAAGGTTTCCTGCATACCGGCGATATCGGCTACTGCGACAAAAAAGGCCGCTATCATATAACCGGCAGGAGCAAGAGCGTAATCGTAACTTCAAACGGCAAAAATGTCTTCCCTGAGGAACTTGAATACCTGCTTGATAAAAACAGCTTTATCAACGCGAGTATGGTCGAGGGTATAGGTGAACTTGAGGATCCGACTGTTATGGCGCAGATTTATCCCGACTATGAAGAGATAGCGGGTTTCCTAGACAAGGATCCTACCGAGCAGGAAGTTATTGCGCTTGTAAAGAAGGCAGTCGAGGCTGTCAACGCAAGAGTCCCCGATTTCAAAAAAATACGCAAATTTATAATCAGAACCGAGGATTTTGAGAGAACGACCGCACAGAAAATCAAGCGCGGCGCAAACACCATAAACGAAACGGTTGAAAAAAAGAAAAATAAGGAAAAAGCTAAAAAAGGCAAGTAAAAATAAATGAAAAGAGCACCCTCGCGGGTGCTCTTTTCTTTCATAATCGTTTATTTACCTATTATCTTATATATTCCTTCGGCGACTCCGCCGTCGGCGGCCGGGCAGGTTACGATATCCGCAATCTGTTTCACCTCTTCGGGTGCGTTGCCCATAACTACCGCTTTTCCCGCACATTCAAGCATTTCGATATCATTGATGCTGTCGCCGACAGCGACGCTGTATTTCATATCGATTCCGAGATAATCCATTACTCTTTTTATACCCGTCGCTTTTGTATTGCCCGTGACACAGAATTCGGCATAGTTTTTATGCTGATAAAAAGTATATTTTTTGCGGAGTTTCTTTTGCTCTTCGGCAGTAAGAATATGAGGAACAAAGAATTTCGGTATATGGCGGTCGGGATATTTAGCGATAAGCTCTTCGCCTGAATTGATTTTAACAGGAAAAAGATCGGTCTCCGCCTCGTTTGAAATTGAAACATCCTCGCCCTCTACATGGACTATTCTGCCGCTTTTGTTGAAATAATCAAAGATTTCGGCCGCTTCAGCAACAGGGAACGAAACGCCGTAAACCTGCCTGTCGCCGCAGATGATGTTGCAGCCCATCGATGTCACATATCCGTCGAATTTAATAGAGCGAACCTTTTGCGGAATGATGAATGAGGAACGCGCGGTATTGATAAAGACGAGATGGCCGAGCTCGCGGGCATGCGAAATCGCCTGCCGGTTTTTGCGGCAGATGACGTTATTATTCAGAAGCGTCCCGTCAATATCGAGAAAGAAAACGTATTTTTTCATTTCGTTTGCGCTCTGTCCTCTTATCAGATTCGTTTATCCCATTACATCCGTAACATAGATTGTATAATCTCCGAGATTTTCGGAGTATTTGTATTCATTTGTCCAGTTCTTGTTGAAATAGAGATTTGTCATTTTATAGCAGACGGGGTAAAGCTCCATGTTATCGGGAACCTCATAAGTCCTGCTGAAGTTGATTTCTTCAAGATTCTCATCGTGAAGCTCGGCTACGACAGTAACCTTGCGGAATGGTCTGTCAAAGCTGTCAAACATACCGTAGTCATCAACTTCCACGCCGTATTCATACACATTTGTATTCTCATATTCGGTGCCTTCGCTCCAGACTATCTTTTTAAGCGCGAGAGTACCCTTATCAACCTCAAATTTAACGGGTATCATATCTCCGTCTTCTTCGGTATATGAATAATCATAATACATATCGAAGGTATAGGTTTCGCCCTTATCAACCACATTAGCTATATAGCCGTAGTCAATATTCTGAGAAATGCGCGTGTCAATGCTGTATCCTTCGCTGTATTCGGGATAGAGAGAAATAAACTCAGTGGAAGATAGATAGGTCTTTTCGGGATTATCCTCAAAATGGCAGAGAGAGAATTCGCGGTCGCCGTAAAATCCGTAATACGACGCTCCATAGGGAAGGTCAACATCGTCGTTGCGGCTCGCCATACAGATTTCGCCGTTTTTCTTGAAATAATTATTCACCGAGAATTCTTTGCCGTCAAAGTAGCAGTGAACCTTAATGGTCTTGTAAATATCAAGCAGATTAGTCAGAGAATTCGCATCAATGAGCTCCTGAACAGTAAAATCAGCTTCGTTCTCTTTCGCAGTCTGCACGGGCGGAAGTTCCATATTCTTGAGAATATAAGGAAATTCGCCGCCGATCGCCTCGTCCTTCTCAAATCCGAAAACATAGGTTTCTTTTTCATTCTCTTCATTTGTGAAAACGACCTTTACATAACTGCCGTCAATCACGGATAATTCCGGCTTGAGACTCTTTTCCATCTCTTCATAAATATCATCGAAATCTTTGAAGAAATATCTGGTTTCGCCTTCAATCTCCTTGATTTCCAATGAGCCGCCCTTAATCCAGTTATCGGGAGCGCTGATTGCGGCCTTGCCCGGACGCAGTGCGTGCTGGAGAGCGTCAACCTGAGTCCTTGTAAGATAGCCGTTTCCGCCCTTTGACTCCTGGCGGCAGCAATACCAGCCGAGAGTATTCCAGAGCACCGACGCGTTATCAAGATATGAGGCATCGTCAAAGAATCTCATACCCATAGCGAGGGCAGTTGAAATGCCGAAGGTTGCCTCCTCAAAATCGCTGACCTGAGGAATAGCGGTCGTTTCAGGTGCGGCAGTCGTGCTCTCTTCAGGAGTTTCGGGCTTTTTGCCACAGGCGGTGAATACCGAGAGGGCAAGAAGAACGCAAATCATTACAGAGAGAATCCGTTTCAGATTTTTCATAATAAGGACTCCTTTTTCATTATCATATTTTTATTATATCACTATATTTCAATTATGTATATACCGAAATATCGACGCAAAAAATCAGGGGAAGGCAGTGCCTTCCCCTTAGCGTTGATTATTTGGTATATTTCTCTCTCTTTACATAGGAAGTGTGAAGATCGTGGTGAGCCTTGTGACCGCCGAAGCCGTCTGTGTACCACTCTTCATAAATCTTCTTGATAAGCGGAGATTCATGGCTCATTCTGAGAGTCATACCCTTATCCTGATCATAGAGAGCCTTAGCGCGGACCGCCTTGAGATCGACGGTATCGCGGATATACTGAGGCTGGATGGGCTGACCGCCGCCGTTTACGCAGCCGCCCGGGCAGCACATGATTTCGATGAAGCCCCAACCGTCGGGATTGCCCGCGGCAAGTTTATCCATAACGATTTTTGCGTTTTTCGCGCCTGATGCGACACAGAGTTTGATATCGGTGCCCGCAAGATTAACCGTGGTCTCCTTGATGGCGTCTGTGCCTCTGACTGCCTCAACTTCGATAGCCTGCTCGGCACCGTTGAGCCATGCGTTTGCGGTTCTGACCGCAGCTTCCATAACGCCGCCGGTCGCGCCGAAGATAACAGCAGCGCCTGTATCGTCGCCGAGAGGAGAATCAAATTCCTCATCGGGAAGGTCTGCGAAGTTTACGCCGAGACGCTCGAGCATTCTGGCGGCCTCTCTGGTGGTGAGGGCAACATCAACATCGGGATAACCCGAAGCGCTCTGATCATCTCTGCCGCATTCGAATTTCTTCGCTGTGCAGGGCATAATAGAAACTGAGAATATATTCTTGGGATCGATTCCCATCTTCTCTGCGTAGTAGGTCTTGATAACCGCGCCTGTCATCTGCTGGGGGGATTTGCAGCTTGAGAGATGACCGAGAAGGTCGGGATAATAGAGCTCGCAGAATTTAACCCATCCGGGTGAGCAGGAGGTAATCATCGGGAGAGTACCGCCGTTTTTGATTCTCTCAACAAGTTCATTCGCTTCTTCAACGATGGTAAGGTCGGCGCCGAAGTCGGTATCGAATACCTTGTCAAAGCCGATTCTTCTGAGACCTGCTACAAGTTTGCCTTCAACATTGGTGCCGATAGGCATGCCGAAGCATTCGCCGATGGTCGCTCTGATTGAGGGAGCGGTCTGGATGACAACATACTTTTCGGGATCGGCGAGAGCGTCCCATACCTTCTGGGTATCGTCCTTCTCGGTGAGAGCGCCGGTCGGGCAGACGGCGGTGCACTGACCGCAGGAGATACAGGGAGTGTTATTGAGGGGCAGATTGAACGCCTGACCTATCTGGGTATCGAAGCCTCTGTCATTCGCGCCGATAACCGAAACATACTGCTCGCGGCAGACTGCTACGCAGCGGCGGCAGAGGATACATTTATTATTGTCGCGGACAAGGTGGGCAGCGCTGGTATCAAGCTCATATTTGGGCTTGGTGCCGCTGAAAGATGTCTGGTCAACGCCGAAATCACGGCAGAGTTTCTGAAGCTCGCAGGTGGTGGAGCGCTTGCAGGAAAGGCAGCTCATATCGTGAACCGAGAGAATCAGCTCAAGAGTGGTCTTTCTTGATTTCTGAATCTTATCGGTATTTGTGAGAACCTCCATGCCTTCGGTAACAGGATATACGCAGGCGGTAACCTGACGGAAACCTTTGCCTTCGTTTGCTTCAACAACGCAGATACGGCAGGCGCCGATTTCGTTGATATCCTTCATGAAGCAGAGTGTGGGAATTTCTATTCCCGCCTGACGGGCGGCATCAAGGATGGTTGAGCCCGCAGGAACGCTTACGGCGATGCCGTTGATTGTTAAGTTAATCGTTTTTTCCATTATTCTCAAACCTCCTTCTTATTTCTTGCTTATGGCCTTGACTTTGCAGTTTGCCATACATGCGCCGCACTTGATACATTTATCGGGATTTATCTCAAAAGAGGGCAACTTGTGACCGGGCGCTGTGTAATCTGTCTTGCTGATGGTATCAACCGGGCAGTTCTTCGCGCAGAGACCGCAGCCGATACATTTCTCTTTATCGATGGTGTAGGTGAGAAGGTCTTTGCATACGCCGGACGGGCACTTCTTCTCATTGACATGAGCCTCATATTCATTTCTGAAGAATTTGAGGGTCGCGAGAACGGGATTGGGAGCAGTCTGGCCGAGACCGCAGGCCGAGTTCGCCTTGATGTAGTAGCAGAGCTGCTCGAGTCTGTCAAGATCCTCGGGCTCACCCTTGCCGCTTGTAATCTTGTCAAGCAGTTCAAGAAGACGTCTTGTACCTACGCGGCAGGGAATGCACTTGCCGCAGGATTCGTCAACAGTGAAATCAAGGAAGAATTTTGCTATATCGACCATACAGGTATCTTCATCCATAACGATGAGACCGCCTGAACCCATCATGCAGCCGATAGCTGTGAGGTTGTCATAGTCGATTTCGGTGTCGATAAGGCTTGCGGGGATACATCCGCCGGAAGGCCCGCCGGTCTGAGCCGCTTTGAATTTCTTGCCGTTCGGAATACCTCCGCCGATATCATAGATAATCTCGCGAAGGGTGGTGCCCATCGGAACCTCAACGAGGCCAGTGTGCTTGATCTTTCCGCCGAGTGCGAAGACCTTGGTGCCCTTGGATCTCTCGGTTCCCATTGAGGCAAACCAGTCAGCGCCCTTGAGAAGAATCTGAGGAATATTCGCGAATGTTTCAACGTTGTTTTCAACAGTGGGCTTGTCGAAAAGTCCCTTGACTGCCGGGAACGGCGGACGGGGCTTGGGCTCGCCTCTCTTGCCTTCGATGGAAGCCATAAGAGCAGTCTCTTCGCCGCAGACGAATGCGCCCGCGCCGAGACGGATTTCAAGATCGAAATCAAAACCGCTGCCGAAAATATCTTTGCCGAGAAGTCCGTATTCTCTCGCCTGTTCGATTGCCTTCTGAAGTCTGGCAACGGCAATGGGATACTCTGCATATCCTTCCGACGGGATCAACTATTATAACAGACAGTAAAAAACCTATACTTTTGACATTAATTTATTACCCGTAAATGTTTG
>JAFZOE010000373.1 GCA_017552845.1 Clostridia bacterium | reverse complement strand
TCCTCTCATCCGATATGGGCGCCGCGATGTGCCGCGGGCTTATCAAAAACGGCGTGATTCCCACTCCGAAGCACTTTGCCGATAACTATTCTTACGGCGGCAGGGATTCAAATTATTCAGAGACAAGCGAGCGCACAATGCGCGAAACGATACTGCCCCCCTTCAAGGCCTGCTTTGAAGCGGGTGCGAAGTCCGTAATGGCGGCCTACAACGGCTGGGAGGGCGTGCCCTGCGGCACGAATAAGCGCCTGCTGACCGGTATTCTCAGGGATGAATGGGGCTTCGACGGCTTCGTTGTCTCCGATTACTGGGAGGTCGAGGGCATAAACGAATCGCATAAGCTTGCCTTGTCTTTCGCCGATGCGGCGGCCATGTCCCTTAAAGCAGGGCTCGATGTTATTCTGCCCTTCAACCGCTATGAAGAGGTTAAGGAAGCGCTTGAAAAGGGATATATTACCGAAGAGGAACTCGACAAAAATGTTCTGCGGATACTTACCGCTAAATTCCGCCTCGGTCTGTTTGATAATCCCTTTGTAAATCCCGAAAATGCAAATGAAACCGTGCGCTGCGAAGAGCATAAAAAACTCGCTCTCGAAGCCGCGCGCGAATCGATAATTCTCCTTAAAAATCAAGGTATTCTGCCTCTGAATAAAGATAAAATCAAAAGGATCGGCGTGTTCGGTCAGAGCGCGAAGCTTATCCCGATAGGCGCGAATTATTCCGGGCCTTATAAAGCTCCGTGGCAGGGAGAGGACGCCCCGACTCCGCTTGAAGCTCTCAAAGCGTATTTCGCGGATGCAGAGGTCGTTTACTGCGAGAGCGCCGATATCGAAAAAACAGCTCCATTCTGCGATGCCGTTCTCTATTTTACCTCAATTCTCGAGGGTGAGGGGAGCGACCGCAGCGACCTGCGCCTGCCTTCCGTTTCAACCCACAACGGCGACGAAGACGCGGGTGGATTGATAGTCGATAAAGCCGGTCAGAGCATTGACGATAATCAGGAGCAGTCTATTCTGCGCCTGTGCGAAGCGAACGAAAACACCGTCGTCATCCTGCAAAACGGCGCGCCGATTGATATGACGGCGTGGATTGACAAAGCTCCCGCCGTTATCGAATCATGGTATCCGGGCGAGCAGGGAGCAAAGGCACTCTGCGAGATTCTCGGCGGCGAAACAAATCCCTCGGCGAAACTGCCGATTACCGTTCCGAAGTCCGCGGGCCAGCTGCCCCTTTTCTATTCATACAAGCCTTCGGGGCGCGGTTACGCCTACTGTGATAACGACGGCAAGCCGCTCTATCCGTTTGGTTTCGGCATGAGCTATACCTCGTTTGAAATCACAAACGAGAAGCTGAATATAACTCAGGACGGAGCCGAAATATCGCTTGATATAAAGAATACCGGCGCGTTTGACGGCGCCGAAGTCATCCAGTTATATCTCGGCTCGCATCATTGCAAAGTGCTCAGACCCGTAAAGGAGCTCAAAGCATACAAGCGCGTATTTCTCAAAGCGGGCGAGAGCAAAAATGTCACTCTGCGCCTTGATGCGGATGCATTCTGCTATTATGATGAGGATATGAATTACGGCCTGCATGACGGCTCGCATACCGTTATGCCCGGCACCTCGAGTGAGCAAATTTGCAAAGAATTTGAACTGACGGTCAGATACGGAAAAATACTTGCAGAATAATAACCGGAGGCGCTTATGCCCGACAGAATTCTCGATACAAACGGCGCGAATCCCATTCTTCCGCCCGATATCTATATCCCCGACGGCGAGCCGAAGGTTTTCGGCGGCAGAGTCTATCTCTACGGCTCCCATGATGTTTTCGGCGGAGCTTACTGCTGCGGCGATTACCATGTTTTCTCCGCAAGCGTTGATGACCTGACGAAGTGGACCGATCACGGCGTTTCGTTCCGCTCGCGCGACGAATACGGAAATACTGCCGATGTTCCCTGGTCAACCGCCGATTTATATGCGCCCGATGTCGTTAAAAAGGGCGATGAATATTATCTCTATTTCTGCCTCTCGGACGGCTCCGAGGGCGTTGCCGTGAGTGATTCCCCCGCGGGACCCTTTTCCGATGCCAAGCGTATCACTATGGACGGCAAACCTCTTGAAGGCATTGACCCCTCCGTGCTTGGAGACGGCGGCAGATTCTACTATACCTGGGGCCAGTTTTCAATGAAAGCGGCCGAGCTCAATGACGATATGTGTTCTCTGAAAAGCGACACTTTTCACGATGCGGTCATCACGAATAATGACGGAGCGCACGGCTTTCACGAGGGCTCTTCCCTGCGTAAAATCGGGGATAAATACTGCATAATCTATGCCTCGGAATGGAAGAGCGAATTCCCGAATAAATCGGCCGCTCCGACCAAGCTTGATTACGCCGTATCGGATAATATTTACGGCCCCTATGAGCGCAAGGGAACGGTGGTTGACAACTTCGGAATCGACCCGAAAAGCTGGAACTGCCACGGCTCCGTAATAAAAATCGGAGAGCGCTGGTATGTCTTTTATCACGGCTCTTCAAACAATACGGAATTCAACCGCAGAGCGCGTGTTGAGCGAATAAGAGTTGATGAGAAAAACGCAGTCATATCAAGGGCTGAAATCACTTCGAACGGCTTCCTCGCCGCTCTGCCCGTCAGCCTTGTAAAAAGCCCGGCAAACGCCTGCCGCTTCTTCTCGGGCGCATATATCACTCAGCGCCGCGGCGGCTCTTTCCCGCTTGTGAATATAAGAAAAACAGGCGGATGCGAATACAGATATGTCCGCTTTGCGGGCGGAAAATACCGCCTTAAAGTTGTCTATAATCCTTTTGGAGACTGCCTTCTCAGAGTCACCGTCAACGGCATCATCGCCGCCGATATTCTTCTGCCCGCGGATAAAACCGAGGCGGTCGGCGAATTTGAGACGGAGAGCGGAGATTCGGTTCTCGCCTTCACCTTTTTCGGCGGGGTAGGGGAACTCTGCGAGGTTGAATCATTTGAAATCAAAG
>JAFZOE010000038.1 GCA_017552845.1 Clostridia bacterium | reverse complement strand
TGCGCAAACAAGAAATTCAATATTGAAAAATACGGACCCGCGGAAAAAGGCAACGTTCTTATGTGCTATGCTCCCGGTTACGATATAATCAAACAAGAAAAGGAGAAATGATTATGAAAAAAACATTATCCGTATTACTCGCAATTATCACTGTTCTTTCACTCGCATTCTGCATTCCGGCATCGGCTATCGGTATTGACGGAACTCTGATTACAGCAGATGATGCAAAACAGGCGGCTGCTGATTATCTCGGCACAACCCCCGATAAATTCAGCAATTACAGCTGCTCCGAAGAAACAATCGATTATGTTAAAGTCGGCAGCATTATCAGCGTTACCGCAAAGCAGTATAACCTTTCTTTCAGATACAACGGCGTATCTTATAAGATTACCGTTGATCCTGCCGGCCTTATCAGAAACTACAGCTATGAATCAAAGAAACTTCTGATTCCCAAGGGCGCAAGCGATTATCTTACCGAAGCAGAGGCAAAGGCAAAGGCTACCGACGCGGCAGGCGTCAGCTCCGCAGATGCTATTTTCACAAGCAGCAAATTTGTTGTTGAAGAATACGTGAATTATTATCAGTTTGAATTCCTCGGCAAAACACAGCAGGTCAGTGCGAAGATAAACGCATCGGTCAAATCCGCAAATCCCATCATGAATATTGAAGAGAAGAATGCTTTCGTTATGATCTTCATCCGTCTGTTTGCAAAAATCGCATTGATATTTGCGTAAATCAAAAATTTGCCGCACTCGTCTGAGTGCGGCTGTTTTTTTATAGTATAATATCTTCAAGCTTTCTTTTCGGCACATAATGATTGCCGTCTTCGTCTCTGTAATAAGCTGTAGAGCCGTCGTCACCGACTTCGGTCAGAATGATGTTTTCATCCGGCTTTCCGAGTGCGATTACAAGCTCAATCGTAAATCTCTCTTTGTCAATTCTGAAGTAATCAAAAACTTTATCGCGCTCTATGCTTCCGAGCATACATCCGCCGAATCCCTTTTCAACTGCACCGAGAAGTATTGTCTGAGCGGCAATTCCCGCATCGTATTTCAGATCTTTTGCTATGCCGCTGTCACAGAGGATGATAATATAACAGGTCGGGCGCATCCCTTCGGGAGGTGTGCCTTTTCCTTTGAGAAGGCCCGCAAATCTCAGAAATGAGAACATGGCCTCATTGTCTTCTTTCTCACAGACGGGCTTGAATTTGAGCGCCTGAAAGTTTACGGTTGAAGCTGTGTATCTGGTATAATCGATAAGTTCAAGCAAATCCTCTTTTGTTAGTCTTTCTCTCTCTTCATATTTTCTGTAAGATCTGTTTTTAATCAATAAATCTTTAAGCATATTTTTCCCGCCTTTCAAAGCTATTTTATATCAAATCACCGCTCTTTGCAACCATGCCTTGAAAAATAATTGTTATTGTGATAAAGTATCCTTGAAATCATATTCGGAAGGTGATTTTATGAGAGAACCCGCCGGTTGCTATAAATCAGGCAGATTCATAATGAGAAAGAAACTGCTCTTCAATGAGAAGAACGGTCTTTCATGCGTCAAGGTCAGAAAACTTCTTCTTGATGGTGACAACCGCCTTATAGCGGGAACCGATAACGGTCTTTTTATCCTTAAAGGCGACAGATTCACTCCTTATTTCGAAAACAGAATATCGGGAAAAATCGGCTCGCTGTCCCTGATTGACGGCGCTGTAGCCGTATCCGCAGGCAGTGAACTGTTTTATATCAAAAGCGGCAAACTGAAATCTGTCCGCTCGTTTGATTCGGATATAATCGATGTTGCGTCCGGCAGGGGCGGAGTATGGGTTCTGACTCGTGAGAGCCTTGTCTGCTTTGATAATGATACCGGTAAGGATATTGTTAATCGTGAGCTTGAGGGCGGTCATGGAATCTGTCTTGCCGTATCGGATAAAGAGATGTATGCTGCGACCGAGAGCTATCTGAGCCTTATTCACGGCAAGAGACGCGAATGGAAAAACATCATCCCGAAGTTTTCAAATATGCCCGATAAGAATAACAATTCTCTTGCTTTTGATGATCTCGGATATCTCTGGATGGGAACCGAAAGCGGAGCCGTTATTTATGATACGGCTTCAAAATGGATTGATTCAAAAGAGGTTTCGTGCCTTCCTTCGAACCCCGTTTATAAGATTGCCCGCGATAAAGTCGGCGGAATCTATTTTGCGACCGATGTGGGTCTTGCTTATCTCTGCAGCGGAAAGACAAAGTATTTCTCGGCTGACAGATGGATGCCCGATAATAAAATCAACGATATAGCCGTTACGGCAGACGGCAACTATATCTATGCCGCCACTGATAAGGGCGTTTCGCTGATCAAGTCCGAGTATACTACGCTTGCCGAAAAAGCGGAATACTATGAGAATTTAATCGAGAAATATCATATCCGCAGGGGCTTTATTGCCAACCGCGAGCTTGAGCCCGGCTATGATATGGATAACGGCAGAGTGCATATCAGCGACAATGACGGCCTCTGGACCGGCTGCTATGTGGCCGCCGAGTCTTTCAGATATTCCGTGACCGGCGATAAAAGAGCTCTTGCAAAAGCCCGCAGAGGTCTCAACGCCATGCTTCTGCTGACTCAGATTACGGGTATCCACGGATTCACCGCCAGAGCTGTGCGCTATAAAGGTGAAAAAGGTTTCGGCAACGGTGATCCCGAGTGGCATACCGCTCCCGATAAATCCTGCGAATGGAAAGGCGAAACATCGAGCGATGAGATGACAGGTCATTTCTTCGGCATGAGTATCTATTATGATCTCTGCGCGAACAAATCCGAGAAAGCAAAGATTAAGAACGCCCTTTGCGGAATAATGGACCATATTCTTTCCAATAATTACAGACTTGTCGATGCAGACGGCCTGCCCACCACCTGGGCCTGCTGGGATCCCGCCGCGTTGAATCTTGATGAGCGCTGGTTCAGCGAGAGGGGAATCAATTCTCTTGAATTCCTCGGTTTCCTTAAAGTCTGCTCGCATATTTCGGGCGACAAGAAATATGATGAAGTCTATGACAGATTCGTTACAACTTATCATTATCCGCTCAATGTTATGAGACATAAAGTCAAAGACGCCCACTACTGCCATATCGACGACAATCTCGCTTTCCTCGCTTCACTGACTCTGCTGAGACTTGAAGACAATGAGGCGGTCCGATGTGCCGTTCTCTGCGGTATGGAGGATCACTGGGAGTATGAGAGGCCTGAGAGACAGCCGATGTTTGCATTTATCCATGCTGCCGCGACCGGCAGGGATGACGATGTCTGCGAAGGCGTGCGTTCTCTGCGCGAGATTCCTTACGACCTTATTCATTATAAAATGGAGAATTCAAGGCGCAGGGATCTTGTCTGGGATCCGGAACAGGAGGAATGGCATAACGATCCTCAGATAAAATCTGCTCTGCCTTATGATGAAACCAATGTTCACAGACCCGACAGCGGCTCTTTCCATCTTGATTCCTACGGCGGAGGCGCCCAGGATCCGACCGTTTATCTCCTTCCTTATTGGATAGGCAGATATTACGGAATAATATCCGGAGAATAATTTGTATAAAGCACTTGACTTTAACGGTTTAAAGTATTAGTATATTTTCATAAGCAATATGCTTAAATCAACTCTGTATATGGGGGTTTAATTATGGATTTGAAATGCGAACAGATGGATACTTTATTCAATGTTATCCTTTCTCTCAAGACTGTTGACGAATGCTACGCGTTCTTTGAGGATTTATGCACCGTCAAAGAGATCAGAGATATGTCTCAGCGCTTTCAGGCTGCAATCAAGCTTGATGAAGGCATCAATTATCTGCAGATTGTCAAAGAGGCTCACCTCAGCACGGCGACCATCAGCCGCGTAAGCCGCTGTCTCAATTACGGCTCCGGCGGTTACCGCATTGCTCTTGACAGAATGAAAGAGGGCAAATGATTCTTCTTTGAATCAGCCCGGCTTCTTTCGGAGGTGGTCGATTGAATCCTGTTTTAATTGCTAATATCGTTACCTGCGTATTCGCTTTTATCGGCTGTATTTACGGTATGCTCAGATTTTTCAGGCCGAGAAAGGCTGTCTATGCCCAGATGATTACGCTTGCTGTCGGCTGTATGGCTTTCGGCAGGCTTTATCAGGTAGTCCGTCTGCTGACAATAGGCGATATATTCGAGCGCTTCCAGCTCGGTATCCTCGGGGTTATCGGCAGTCTGCTGTTTTTATTCTCGGCTAATTTCGGCATGATGGACAGCCTCGCGGACGACGGCTCAAAGCAATATACCAAGTATCGCATAATTCCGCTTGCAGCGCCCGCGGCTTATATTGCAGTTTATCTCGTTTTCTTTTTCTTTACCGATTCTGCGCCGCTTGTCAAGATTGCCGCAGGCGTACTTACCGTATTCGTATCGGGCGCGGGTTATTTCAATCTCAAGCATCTGATTTTTCCCGATGTTGATTTCGGCGTAATCAAGAGCCTGAAGCTCTATAATATTCTTGCTCTGGTATTCGGCGCACTCTGCATGATTGAAATGATTACCGTCAGCAGGGGGAATATAGCCGCCATACTGATTACGGGAATTCTTATGGGAGTCATCCTGCTTGTGATTGCCCCGACGGTTGAAAGGGGGATAAAAAGATGGACAACCTGATTTATATCCTCTTTATCTGCACGGTTGCCCCGCTGTTTCTCCTGCTCCTTCTTCTGCGCAAGCGCTCAAAGCTGATTGTCGGATACATGCTTATCGGTATTTTTGTTTCTCTTTTCGTTTCCGAGCTTAATACGATTCTTCTCAACTTTTTCGGCGGAGACAGTTTATATGTGACTACTGTTATCACTCCGATTTCGGAGGAAATTGTCAAGGCGGCGCCCGTTCTCTTTTATGCCATGGTTTTCTCGGATGACCGCGATAAACTTATGACAATAGCGTTCGCTACAGGTATAGGTTTCGCCATGTTCGAGAATATGGTTATTCTCCTGCAGAACATTGAGAATGTAACGGTCGGCTTGGCGATAGTCAGAGGCTTCTCAACTGCGCTTATGCACGGCGTCTGCACCGCTGCTGTCGGCTACGGAATGAGCTTTATCAAAAAGAGAAGGAAACTTTTCTACTGCGGAACAGTCGCTCTGCTGACTCTCGCAAGCATCTACCACGGAATTTTCAATATGCTCGTTCAGTCTGAATACAAATATCTCGGATTTATTCTTCCGGCTCTGACATATATCCCTGTGGTTTACTACCAGGTGAACGGTCATAAATCAAAATCCGTATAAACACAATATCCCCGGGCTTTCTGAGCCCGGGGGTTTATTATTTGCTGTAGTATTTGAATAGTTTCAGAATATTTTTTCCGTCTTTTCTGTTGTATTCAATATGGTCCATTACTTTCTTGACTATGAATATTCCGTAACCTCCGATGCCTCTCTCTTCAGCGGAAAGAGTGGTGTCGGGGTCTTCTTTTTCGAGCGGATTGTATTCGATTCCGCTGTCGCTGATAGTAATAATAATACCTTTTTCCGTCTTTTCAAATTCTACGGTAGCTTTGCCCGTTTTATCGCCGTAGGCGTAGCTTGCGATGTTGCAGACGATTTCGTCGACTGCAATCTCAATCTGATTCTTATCCTTGGGAGTGAAAGGAAGATTCTCGACTTTACCCGCTATATATTCGGTTGCTTTTGATATTTCGGACATCTTGCTGTCGATAGTCAGCACATTATCACTTCCCTCATATTTAAAGCAGAGCATGGTCAGATCGTCAAACTGAGGAGCGCTGCCAACGTAGGCGTCAACAGCTTCCTTAACTCCGTTGATGATTTCTTCGGCGGTTCCGTCTTTAAATGAATTCAGAGCGGCGATTGTTCTTTCGAGACCGAAAAGCTCATCTTTCTCGGATGTTGCTTCCGCAACGCCGTCGGTGTAAATGAAGATGGAAGAACCCTTTTCAAGCTGAATCTGATATTCTTTATACTTGACGCCTTCCATACCGCCGATAACAAAACCGTGCTTGTCCATTATCACTTCGAAACCGCCGCCCGGCATCATTATCATCGGCTTTTCGTGTCCGGCGTTTGCCGCGGTCAGAAGACCGGTTTCCAGGTCGAGAATACCGAGCCAGACCGTCACGAACATTTCTTCTCGGTTATTTGAGCAAATCTGGTTGTTGACTGTTTCGAGGACTTCGGCGGGGCCTTTGCCGCTCATTGCCTGATTCTGAATCAGAATCTTACTCATCATCATAAAGAGCGCGGCGGGAATGCCTTTGCCGGAAACGTCCGCCATAACCATAGCGAGATGATTATCATCCACAAGGAAGAAATCATAGAAGTCTCCGCCGACTTCTTTTGCCGGAGTCATCATGGCGTAGATATCGAAATCTTTTCTTTCGGGGAACGGCGGGAAGATATTCGGCAGCATATCCGCCTGAATCTTTTTGGCGAGCTCGAGCTCTGCGCCGATTCTTTCCTTTTCTGCGGTTATTGCTTCGTTCTGCTTTATGTATTCTTTCAACTTGACGTTCATATCCGTGAAGGAATCGGCAAGCATCTCAATCTCATCGTTAGTGTGAATATCGATTTTGATTATTTCGTCGCTCTCAATGTTTTCGACTATCTCTTCGGTAGCGTCCTGAAGCTTGATTATCGGCTGAATTATCCATTTCTTGATAATCGAATAGTAAGCTATCATCGCAATCAGCAAGAGAGCCGCAACGGAGACGAGCACGCCGTAGAGAATGGTGCTTGATGCGCTCTTTATTCCTCTGACCGATAAATCCGCCGCAATAATCGCGGCAACGTTTTCCTTGCTGTCAAGCAAGGGAACGGAAACGGTAAGAGTGGGAGTGCCGTCTTCGGCGTCATAATAATACTGCGCATCCTCTGCTATTTCTTTATTAAAGATCTTTTCGGCCTGCTCCTTGGCGCCTTCGCTGTATGGATAAGTCTCGAGCAGATCGGCGGGTTCATCATAGGAATCGGCATCCCATACATAAGTATATTCATCATCGCTGCCGGGAATGAATACATATAAATACTGGATATTTGCTTCTTCCGCGCTGGAATTTGCGGTTGAATTCAGGAATTTCTTTATTTCCTCATAGTAACCGTCTTTATTTCCGGTTTCGGTGTATTCGCTTATTTTGTCGCCGTCAATGAATTCAGCGGCCGTCTTTACATAAGACAGCGCGAATTCGCTGTATTTGTCAATCAGCACTTTCTGAAGCTGATAACCGAGAGAGACGCTGAGCGCGGCAATCAGAAGAATTACGGCTATAAAGAATATTAAAATTGTCCGTTTGGTGATATTACCTTTCTTTTTATTCTTCATTTGCCTTTTTCCTCTTACAGTAGATTTTGAATTTGTTCCAGACTTCGGCGAGCAGCATTGAAGCTATACTCAGAGCAAGTCCGAGCAAATATGCGGGTAAGGGCTTAAGCCAGCAGTTGCCTTTGACGCAGTAGAGAAGCAGGTCGACAACCCACCAGACAAGCACCCAGTGTATGCAGTAAACTGTGTTGACATTCCTGCTCACTCTCTCAATCGGCTTCCTGAGCTTTTGGGGTATGATTTTTGAGACATACCAGAATATCATCATTGTTCCGATGCATGCCATTATGCAGATGATTGCTTCGCCGGTATGCATATGGTAAAATACGTTTGCGCCTTCGCCCATCATCATTCCGAATCCGCCGATAATCTCCCATATACAGAAAGCTACGGATATCACAAGGCATACCGGGGAAACGGTCCTGTAGAATTTTTCCTTATCCCTGAGCCGCTGATAATAGTATCCGAAAAGATATCCGAATGCGTAGAAGACAAACCATATCATCAGCGGGAAATCAGAGTAAATATACGGATCGCCGGATACGGTTTCAATTCCTATTACATGCCCGGCAATAACGTTGAGGACATTATTATGAAGATCAACGCTTCTGAATAACGTTCCGATTACACTCATTACAAGAGATATACCCATTATTTTGGGCGGATTGAGTTTCAGATAAAGCAGAAGTGACATTAGAATCATTGCCAGAGAAGCAAACTGCAGTATATCGTTTCCAAAGAAAAGATAAGGAAGCTCTGTGATATATTTATCTGCGTCGCCCGTTATTGAATAACCGATAAGAGAGGGGATAAGATATCTGAAAACATTCAGAATTATACCGATTATTCCTATTTTTATGCCTCTTCTGAATACCTCTTTCGGAGCGCTGTGGCGCGTATAGGAAAGCCCGATGCCCATAACTATCATGAATCTTGTGGCGCCTATTACGCCGCCGACAACAGAATCGAAATAGTAAGGAATACCGAGCACGTCAAGATTCGCCGGCGGAGTGGCGTCGACGAAAACATGAACTATTGCGAGCCTGTAAATCAGAACGAACCTGAACCAGTCGAGTTCAAACTGACGCCCTGTGTTGCAAGGCTCTTTTGTGAAATACTTATCGAGGAATTTCATCCTTTATTCGATATTGAGAATATCTGCAAATCCGGTGAAATCAAGAATCTCCATATTTGTCTCATTGACATTTTTGATTGTGAGTCCGCCTTTTTTCGCCATCTTCTTATGAAGCGAGAGCAGAAGGCGAAGACCTGCCGAGGAGATATATTTGAGATTTGCCATATCGATTACAATTGATTCGGCTTTCTCTGCATCCTCTTCAATAGCGGCCGTCAGCTCGGGAGTTGTTCCCGTATCGAGCTTACCGTCGAGAGTGACAATGAGTTTCGATTCTTCAAATGTTTTTTCAAAACTGAGCATAATAATCTCTCCTTTGGTTTGTTTCTTTAACAATTTATTATAACTTAAAAAACTCCTGTTAGTCAATATTTTAATATTATTTTAGTTAATTATTATTTTGTCACCTTTTTGTTACCCATAATAATTTATAATAAATTTGTAAAATGAATCTTTTTCCGGAGGTGTGTTATGAAAAAACTGTTTATGAGTATCACAGGTTGCCCTCGGCGACAATAAAGAAGTAACCTACGAAATTGACGAAATAACTCAGGATACGACGTTTACCACCTACATTGTCGATTTAAGCGGCAGGATTTACGCAACCGCCCCTCATAAGACTGACAAGGCAGAGGTGAGCAGCGGCTTCTTCGGAAGAATCATTTCGTTCTTCAAGGGTCTCTTCGGTCTTCTCCCGACAGTGTATTTCGGCAAATAATACAACAACTTTTGTGCCCGTTCCGAAATGGAGCGGGCATTTTTTTGCAATGAAATTCATTATGCGATTGAATCCGGAATCCGGTTATGATATAATAATCAGGGAGGCATATTATGTCATTTATATTTACCTTTCTCAGAAAATCCGTATGGCTTCTTTTTACTGCTCTGTTTACCCTGAGCGGTTTATTCTCAGCGCCTTCTGTAGTAAAAAATGGCTCTCTGAAACCGGAAAACGAATTTGAGTATCTGTATTCGGACGGCGCCGCATTCTGCCAGGGTATAGCCGCTGACGGCAAAAATTTTTACGGGACGGGCTGTATAAAGTTTCTCAATTATAATGCGATAGTCAGAATCAATTCTCAGACAGGCGAAATACTTGCCTGCAACGATATGTGCCTTCCTGCAGAACTGATTCAAAAAGGATATTCACACCTCGGCGACTGCGCATATTATGACGGCAGGATTTACGCCGCGTGCGAAGCGTTTCTTTTCAAGGATCCCGCTGTTATGGTTTTTGATGCCGAAAGCCTTGAATTCGTTGAATATCATATTCTGCCGGCTGAAGGGCAGGGGAACGGTCATTTTCCGTGGCTGTGTATTAAAAATGATACGGTTTATTACACGCAGGCGCGTGAGGTTGATGAAATCAGGATGCTGAATCTCGCCGATTTTTCATATAAAGGCAGTATAAAAACCGACAGAGTTTTAACTAAATTTACCGGCGGAGACATATACGGTGAAACGCTTTATCTTTCAAGCAATGACGGAGAAAATGAAAAAGTCACCTATTCGGTTGACCTGAATTCCGGAGAAGTCAAAGAAACTTTTATCAGAGATATGGGAAACGGCTTTACTGAAGCGGAAGGCCTCTGCATAATTGAAAAAGAAGGTAATGTATATTTCAATTATAATGATGTTCTCTTTGCTTCAAAAACAGTAATCCGCACTTATAGTTTTACTTGATATAATAGTTTCAACGAGGTGTTAATATGGAACGCAGAGATATAATTATCGGTGAGGGAACGGAGTTCCCGCTCAAAGTAATACTCTCGTTACCCGACGATTCTTCCTCGCCCGTGCCTGCTGTTGTGATGGTTCACGGTTCCGGCGCGAGCAATATGGATGAAAGAGTAATGAAGCTTACTCCCTTCAAGGACCTTGCGGATGGCCTTGCCCGTCATGGCATTGCTTCAATCCGTTATGATAAACGCACTTTCGCTCACGCTCGTAAAATGAGAAATTGCGAGGTTACAGTTAAATCGGAAACGATTGATGATGCAGTTCTTGCGGCAAATCTTCTCAAAGAGACTCCCGAAATAGACAGCGCCCGCATTTTTATTCTCGGCCACAGTATGGGCGCAATGCTCGCTCCGCGTATCGATTCTGAGGGCGCGGATGCCAGAGGGCTTATCTTGATGGCGGGCACTCCTCACCGCCTCGAGGATATAGTTGTCAGACAGTTGAAGCAGGCCGGCGGAAAAGGCATTCTTAAACTCATCGTTTTGCTTGAATATAAAATATTTGCAAAGAAATTTGACGGCCTCTATGAGATGACCGATGATGAAGCAAAGAGTAAGAAATTCGCGGGCGGCACAAATCTTTATTATTTCAAGGAAATGGGTCGGAAAACTGCCGCCGATTATCTGCTTGAAAGCACAAAACCCGCTCTGATTATGCAGGGAGGAAAGGATTTCCAGGTTCTTGCAGATGATGATTTTGCCGAATTCAAAAAGCTGCTGGCAGACCGCGAAAATACAGAATTCAGGCTCTATCCGGAACTAAACCACTGCTTTGTTGACGCTATTTACAGCGATATTCTGAAAGCATCAAAGGAATACAGCACCGAGCGCCATATCGGCGAAGAAGTTATCGGTGACATCGCTGAGTTTATTGCGAAAAACTAATAAGCATACTTCCATTATTAAACCACGACGCTCCGTCAAGGAGCGCCTTTTTTATACGAATAAAAACTAAAGGCCTGACGCAAATGCATCAGACCTTTGGTGGTCGGAGTGGCGGGATTTGAACCCACGGCCTCTTGGTCCCGAACCAAGCGCGCTACCATCTGCGCTACACCCCGTTTTCGTCAATTCGACACGCGTTATTATACACTTTACTTGCATAAGTGTCAAGTGAAAATTTTAATAGGCATATTGACGATTTAGCTGAAAATCAAAGTCATAATTGTAAATTTTATTCCATTTATCCGCCGATTCTTGACTTTAATTGTCATTTGCGGTATATTTTAATTATAATAAAATTAAGGATGTCGTGAATTATGTTCTTTGATTATCCTGTATTCTTTGAAAAAAACAGGGTTTTCCGAGTCTATACCGGAGGAAAGCTTTATGCGGATTTCTTCGGCGATGATTCGGTGGATTGCAATTATCCTGAAGAGTGGGTAGCTTCGGCAACTCAGGCTTTGAACGAGGCAACAGATATCGAGAATGAAGGCGTCTCGGTTATTAAAGATACCGGAATTCTGCTGACCGATGCAATCAGGGATTATAAGACTGAAATGCTCGGTGATAAGGATGAAATCGGTATACTGACAAAATTCATTGACTCCGCTGTGCGCCTGCCCGTTCAGGCTCATCCGGATAAAGAGTTTTCCCGTAAATTTTTCAATTCTTCCCACGGCAAGGAAGAGAGCTGGATTATAATTGCAACCAGGCCCGGAGCCAAAGTGTTCTACGGATTCAGACCGGGAGTCACCAAAGAGGATTTTGTCAGGGAAATTGAAAAATCCGACAGGGGAGAGGGCGATTTTGAATCTCTGCTTAATTCTATTGACGTCATTCCCGGCGATGTGGTTTATATCCCCTCAAAATTTGTCCATGCAATCGGGGCCGGTTGCCTGCTCCTTGAAATTCAGGAACCGACTGATTTCACGATTCAGCCCGAGAGATACTGCGGCGATTACCGCTTATCCGAAAACGAAATGTATATGGGCCTCGATCATGATGACGCTCTCAGCTGTTTCGGTTTTGATAAAACCTATTCCGCTCCGCTGACTCCCCGCATGATTTATCATGATGATACAATTCTTTATCAGTCACTCATCGGGCCGGAAATCACCGAGAGTTTCAATGTCAGGATGATTAATCTCTTCAGCGGAGAATTCATGCTTGACAAACCTGCCGGAATCTATGTTGTGCTTGAGGGCGAAGGCGAAATAAAGGGCGGAGATTATTACAAGAAGATTAAACGCGGTGATTATTTCTTGCTTCCTGCCGCCGCTGTTGATAAATATTTAATGACCGGCAGTCTGAAGGTTGCCGAGTGTTACACATAAAGGAGAAATTTCATGAAAAAAATTGTTTCAATCCTTATCTGCTTAATGATGGTTATGTTCGTCTTCTCTTCCTGCGGTTCATCCGACAGCAACGAGACTTCCGATTCCGCTTCAAAAGCAGAGCATACAAAGATTCTTTTTACTATGGAAAACGGCGAAACTTTTACTGTTGAAACCTATCCCGAATACGCTCCCGAAACATGCGAAAACTTCGTGAAGCTTGTCAATGAAGGCTTCTATAACGGCCTTACTTTCCACAGAATAATTCCTGATTTTATGGCTCAGGGCGGCGATCCCAAGGGCGACGGCACCGGTGGTTCAAGCCACACCATAAAGGGCGAATTTGCTGCGAACGGCTTCACTCAGAATACTCTCAGCCACGACAGAGGCGTAATATCTATGGCTCGCTCCAATGATATGAACTCTGCTTCGTCACAGTTTTTTATTTGCTACTCAGGTGATTCAAAAGCTAATCTTGACGGTAATTATGCTGCTTTCGGTAAAGTTATTGACGGTATGGAAACCGTTGATAATTTTCTTAAAGTTGAGAGGGGCTATAATCCATCAGAATCTGGTAATTATAAATTTACTACGCCAATCGAGCCTATAGTAATCAAAACTGCTGAGGTATTAAAATGATTCCCGTAAATCTTAAAGGATATAAGGTCGCAGAGATAACATTCCGCAACAAGCACGAAAACGGCTTTAAGACCGAGCTTGATAAAAAGGTCAGCTATATGGTCCGCTATGCTCAGAACAATACCTGCAACGGTGAACTG
>JAFZOE010000372.1 GCA_017552845.1 Clostridia bacterium | reverse complement strand
TCGGCTTCGGCCTTCGCGGCTTCAATCATTTCCTGAGCCTTCTGCTCCGCTTTTTTTGCAGCCTCGGCTCCAGCCTTCTCGGCGGCGACTACCGAGTTTATGATTTCGGATGCCATATCCAACCTCCTGTCTGCAGTAATTTAATCATACTTAATTAGTATATTATTTTATTTATAGATTTTCAATACAATATAAAAAATTTTTTATCCGATGTAAATTTGCAGAGTAACAAAATACCACAGAGCAATTACTCTGCGGATTTCCGATTGTTTTGTTCAATTGTTCTTTCCATCCACTCACTGAGAATCTTAGTCAGCTTCATCCTCTGACCTGCGAAGCTGTGGCCGCTCGGGATGGATTCATAAGAGACGGATGCATTCATTGTTTTCAGCTTTTCATACAGCGGCACCAGCATTTTATCCGCAGGAGCGACCGTATCGTGCGATGCTTCAACGAGAAGCAAGTTATGCTCCGCGAGCTTCTCCGCCCCGTTGAGAATGCTGAGTTCAAACCTGTTATTCAGTGCGTTTTCATACACCTCGCCCGCCGAATTCATTTTGAGGCACTGTCCCTCGGTTTCAATCATAAGGAAAAGATCTTTTTCAAGCTTGTAGCGGAATGCCGCGCCGATATCATAGGCCGCCAGCGCGGCGACTCCCCGGATAAAAGGCAGTTCCTTCGCCGCATTCAGGACGGTCTGGCCGCCCATACTGTGACCGGCGAGAAAGATGTTATCGGTATCGATATCATACTGCTCGGCTATGGCGGGATTATGCACCCACTTGGCTATTGCGATGAGGTCATCTTTGAGATTAGTGAAAAGATAATTGCCCTCGCTCCCCCACGCGCCGCGGTGGTTCATATGAATCACGGCACAGCCCGTTCTCATAAGGGCGAGCTCCAGGTCATTATTCGTGGTATATCCCGGGAAACCGTGGGACATAATGACAGCCGGGTAAGGGCCGCCGATTCTTTTATCGGGCAACAGCAGATAACCGTAGAGACGGCATCCGCCGCTGATTATATTCAGCTCGAGCACCTCGGGAGATGAACCCGGTTCATCCGCCTCAAACTCGACAAATGCATTTTTTGATTTCATTTATTTTCTCCGTATTATCAAAGCGTGTATCTCATTATTTCGGGATGGCAGGTGACGCCGCGCTTGCCGCAGGATGAACAATAGACGGCAATATTCGGCGATTCATCCCAGACCATCTTTTCCCAGCCGCATCTCAGATAATAGGCGGGCTCTTTGGCGCAGGCCCAGAGTTCTTTTATTCCGAGGCCTCTCGCCTCGTTGAATACCTGCGCCTGCATGACTCTGCCGTAACCCCTTCTGTGAAGATCTTCTCTCACGGCAATATCGCCGAGCGAATAGACGCCGTCTCGGATTTCGAGAGTCGACGCCGCCATAAGTTCTCCCGTAACGGGATCATCCATGCGCCACATTTTCAGGATGCGCTCGGGCATACGTTCCTCGATTTTGACTCCCATACCGCTCTTGTTAAAAAGCGTTGAGAGAGAAAGAAAATCATCCGTTTCCCTTATGATATATTCTTCCATAATAACTCCTCACCTGAATACCATATTAACGTGTATTATAGCTTATTTTACCTACTAAGTCAACAGGTAAATAAGCCGCAAATTATTTTTGTCAAAAATATTGATTAAAG
>JAFZOE010000371.1 GCA_017552845.1 Clostridia bacterium | reverse complement strand
TGATATTTATTTGCTTTTTCATAATCTCCGATAATATTATAAACTTTTATTATTAATTGATAGTGAGGAGAGCAAAATAGATTTTCTCCAAATTTATAATAGCAATAATTATAGGCTCTGATTATTTCATTATATCTTTCCAATGCGAAATAAGATTTTGATAGATTAAGCAATACAGTCCTTGCTTGATACAAATCTAAAGAAGAGTATTTTAATAGATTGACATAAATCTTTATTGCATTTTTATATAAAGAATTACGAAATAATGTATCAGCTTTATACATATTTGAATTACAATCCATTAATACCCTCCTTTCAACAAATCAATCTACAAACAGAATTTATTATTTATATATTATAACAATATTTTAGTTGAATAGTCAATATAAATTATAAGTATTGACACAAAGAATAGATAAATATATAATTAAAACAATAATTATTTAAGGAGGAATTCAGATGGCAAAATGTCCGAACTGCGGCAGAAAACTCCGCTTCACGGACTGGAAGCAGGACTGCCCCGGATGCGGAGTGAACCTCATCTATTTCGGCTCAAACGAACGCCTGCTTGAAGAGAGCGAAAAAGCTGAAATCGAGCACGCAAAGCATCAGCCGTCAATTGACAGAGCAAAGGCGGCCTTCTTCGGCTCTGCACCCGCGATTATCAGAATAGTTCTGCATGTTCTGCCTATCGGCGCATTGTTCCTGCCGCTGTTTATCAAACAGTCATCCTCATCCTTAAACAAGATGAATATCATCGATATATATAAAAGCATAAATGAAGCAGGATTCGGAACAATAATAAACAATGCTATTTCCGGTAAAGCAGAATCGATTTCAATAATTATGCTGCTCCTCTCGGCTGTAATGATTTTAGTATGCTTAATCTGTCTGCCTATGTCATTAGGAAAGCACGGGAAAACGAGAAACTTTATTCTCAATGCAGTTTTGCTCGGCTCGGCAATTGTTTCGGCGGTGCTTTGGGGTATCAGCGCCGGAAAAACCGCATTCGGAATCTATATCTACATTGTTCTTCTTGCAGTAATCGGAATATTCAATTATTACCTCGCTAAAAAAGGTCTTAATATCAAATACACCACCTGCTATATAGGCGGACTGCCGAGCGATGAATACTTCAGATATGTTGACGAAGGCATGAGCGAGCTCGAAATCCGCAAAAAGATGGTTGATGCGCTGACTGCCATGCAGGAGGAAGTCAGAGAAAAAGAACGTCTTGCGGCTCTTGAAGAAGAAGAGCGCCGCAAGGCGATGAAGTGAGGGGGTGCCGTAAATGCCGGATGATATCAGAAAAAAGGACCCCGAACTTGAACAGGTAAATTCAAAACTCAGGCAGCTTGTTGATGTTGACAGAAGAGTTATCAACCGAAAGCAGACCATCGGCTATATGCTCTTTGACGGCAGCCGCGATTTCAATATTGACGGGCACAAGGAGCTCTTCGTTGATTCAATTCTCAAAATAAGCCTTCCCCTTCAGTCAAAATACAATATTATTGCGGGCGCGTGGGATGTCATAGACGATCTGCTGGTCGGCGGTATTATCGAAAAGACAAGAACACGCTGGGGTAAATTCGTCCCCTATATCTTCCTTGGCGGTATTCCGCTCGCAATTATCTCGACTATTTACTGGCTGCTCCCGATAATCTTTTCGCCGGAGCATGTAAACAACTTTGAATATCTGCCGAAGTTCGTAGCGTTTGCCGCTCTGGATATGCTCTTTGAGCTCTTCTCGAATTTCAAGAACGTGGCTATAGGCGGATATGTTTCGACAATAACCCCCTACCCTTCGGACAGACGCCGTCTGCTTGCGATTTCAAGCTATTTCAGCATAATTTATTCAAGAATTCCCGATCTGATAATCGAATTTATGCTGGACTTTATCAAGAACGGCATTGTGAAATCGGCAACGCGTTCCACCGCGGATATGATTAAAGCATCCATGCTATTTGTAGGGCCTTTCACGGCAATAGTTTCAGGTATTATCATATCCTGGTATTGCAAGATGGCAAAGGAAAGAGTGCACCAGAGAATTGAAACTGCAAAGGTATGGCAGAGTCTCAAAACAGTTGTAACGAACAGGCCTATACTGATGTATATGCTCAGCAACGCACTCGGCTCATTCGGCACAGGTCTTACGACCAACGACTATTACCGTCAGGTGCTGAATATGACGACCTTCGAGACAATAGCAGGCATACCCTCATTCTTCTTCCAGCCAATCGGTTTCTCAAAATACAATTATCTGACTACCAAATTCTCAACGCGCACTCTCTATATGGTCTCGCATGTTTTTGCAAAGACATTTTATATACCGATATTCTTCTACGGAATGTTCCTCAAGGATAAAAAGGGCAACCGTTTCTTCACGAAGCGAATACCGATGCTGCCGGTTACCGCGGTTTGGGAAATCATATACGCGATTTTCTGGGGCGTCAGAAGCCTTTCCGAAAAGGAAATCGGCAACGAATGCAACGACTTCATCGAATGGAAATACGGCATGAGAAACGAGGCTACACTCTCGGTCGCGAGCACTATTATATGCAAGATTCCGGCACGACTCAACGGCGTGCTTCAGCCGAAATACAAGGAATGGATAAACTACGACCAGACCGCTTATACCGAAGGACGCCGTCAGCCCGAAAGAGCTGAAAAATGGATATTCGCAATGGCGACGATTATCCCCGCTTTCCTTGTTCTCTCGAGTATGATTCCCATGTTCTGGTATAATATCAACAAGGATGAACGCGACAAGATGTATCGCGAGCTCAACGAGAGAAGAGTAAAAATGGCTGAAAAGATTACACAGATGGCGGAAGGAACAGAGATTTCCGACAAATAAAGCAATCACTATCCGTTTCAGCGATTAAACTCAGCCCCTTGAATAAAGGAGAGAAAAACTATGAAAAAAGCATTATCCGTAATTCTCGCGATCGCTCTTATTCTGTCAATTCCCTCCGTTGCCTTCTCGGCGGAGAGTGGTGATACAATTACCCGTGTGGATAGCGACGGAAACGAAACCACGTATGAATACGGTGGCGAGCTTGTTATCGGCAGTAACGAGATTAAACTTACCAAAAACAAATACTGGGTTTTTACGCCCGATAAAAGTGGAGTTTATGCGATTAAAAACGACAGCACTATTTTTCTTTCGGCAAATGTTACCGACGGAATAATCGGAGAGTTTGCAGGATTCACTATAACAGATAACTATGAGTTATATAACTTTGAAGCAGATGAACCTCAATATTTTCTACCTCTCTTCGCATCAGAAGACACAGAAAGCTGTAAATTGACAATTGAATACTTCGGAGAAGTAAAAGATCTTATCTACGATGAAAGCCGTATTTTATTATTTGATGAAGACGTTTTTAGTTTTGAAGAACGAAGTTACATCGGCGATTATTTCAGTCTGACATTCACCGAATCAGGCAAAGAAGAAAAACTGAATTTAGTTGCTGTGAAAGAGCCACTGAAAAGCGGCGAAAACGCAATTGAAATAGATGTTCTCGGAAAAGTATTCACCGTAAATCTTAAAGTGAAAAGCATTGAAGATTATATAGCCGGATTTGAGCTACCGGGTTATTATAATTTTGCCGGTTACATGCTTTATAACGGAACAATAATTGAACAGACACCGAGTTATCTGATTGTAAATTACACTGACGGCAGCAGCGAAAAGGTCGCAGCAAAAAGAACGCTGCTTGGTGAAAAAGTCGCAACACTGCACATTCCCGAAATCGGCGAAAGGAACGCATTCCTTCATTATGTTGAAGACAATCTGATGTTGGAACTTATGGGACATAACTATGAATTGGGAGTCAAAACCCGTAAAGCGGATGCACTTATGAATACTGTGATACTGATCAGAAATATCAGTATCGCCATTCCAAGCTCAGTTAGTCTTGCAATGCTTTTCTCTGTAGCTGCAGCTAAAGACTTTTTTACAACCTTGACCAAAGAAATCCAAAACGCAAGAGAATACATCGCCGAAGAAATACGTATGTATAAAGAAGCATTATAATAATCTGTCAGCGGGCACCGTAATGTGCCCGCTATTTTTAAATAAAAACACCTATTATAAAACATACTCCGAAATCAATCTATGCTTCCGGAGTATGCTAGTATAGTTATTGAATATTACCCGATCCTGACAGTCAGACCACAGTAATACTTTTATATTGCTGATTTATGAGCATCAACCTGTCGGAGAGGTTTTATCGTTTATCCGGTTATCTTTTTTCTGAATACCTTGCCCGTTTCGCAGATGAGTTTGAGCCAGGGGTAAACCATTGACTCATCGAATTTTGAGGCGGCGCAGGTCTGCGCATAGGTTTCGAAACTGAGGTCGCCTTTATAGCTGATTTCCCTGAGCGCGGCACAGAAATGATTCCAGTCAATCGTGCCGGTAATAGGTGCTCTGTGTTGATCCTTGGCGCCGTTGTTATCATGTATATGAAGGCACTTGATTCTCTTGCCGTATTGGTGAATAACGACTCTTAAATCGTGATGAAGTATATTCGCGTGACCGGTGTCAAGGCAGAGGCCAAACACCTCCCTGCCCGCTTTTTCATTAAGCATATCAATAAATTCAGCGGCTTTTAAGGCATCCGAGCAGCAACCCTGATAATTTACTCCGTTGTATGTAACAAAAAGATTCTCGAGACATACAACAACATTGCTTTTAAGCAGAGTCGGAATAAGCGATGTGTATAGTTTCTCGTTGAGCGCGTAAATATCTGCCGGAGTATTCACTTCATCGGCAAGCGAATAGGAAACGCCGTGAATAACAAGCCGGGGGCAGCCGATATAATCACAGAATTCGATATTCCTCTTATATGCCTCAATCGCATAATCAATGAATTCGGGGTATTCCCTTACCCAGCAGGGAAAAGGCGCATGAGCCTGAGATATCGTAAGGCCGTTCT
>JAFZOE010000370.1 GCA_017552845.1 Clostridia bacterium | reverse complement strand
TCCGTTTAGTTGTTACAGCCGACTTCCTTTGATAATATTATAATCGATAAGTATTGATTATTCAAGAGACAGATTTTTCTTTGGCTGTTAATCGACAAATTCTGCTTTCAAGGGCACCGAATCGTCGTTCCCCGGAAATAATACCCTCTCATTCCGATACTTTTCATTGTCATTCTGAGGCCGCAGGCCGAAGAATCTCAATCTTAAGAGAATTATTTTTAATGGCTTTTAATACGCCTTTTATTGAGATCCTTCGCTCCGCTCAGGATGACAAATTATTCAATTCCGCATTCCGAAATCCGAATTCCGCATTTCGGATTCCCTTCCGATTATGCACCTTGACGAGAAAACGGGGGGAATATTGTATATTTCGTTAGATTGAAGGGAGACAAACATATATGATATAATAACTATATATTTTTATAAGCGTGTCTCTGAGCAAGTCTCCGGGCATGTTTCCAAGCAAATTTTCAAGCAACTGTTCAATCAACATATTTAAGGCAATATTTTCGGCGCCGTCTGCTCAGTCTGAGGCGGCGCTCAATCCGGAAGGAGATGCTGAATGAAGCCCCTGAAATTTTATCTGGTAACCGACACCCACTATTTCAAGAATTCGCTCGGCGCATACGGCGAGGAATACGAGCGGTTCATGGACGACGAGCAGAAGTGCTTCGCCGAAACGCAGGCGATAAACGAGGCGGTTTTTGACTGGCTGGCAGACGCGCAGGATGCCGATATCGTGCTTATCGCGGGCGACCTCTCCTTCAACGGAGAAAAGGAGAGCAACATCGCCTTCTCGCAGCTTCTTCACGATTTCAAAGAGAAGAGCGGCAAGCGTGTATATGTCGTCACCGCGGGCCATGATTTCAACGAAAAACCGTTCTGCTTCACCGAAAACGGCCGCGGCACTCCCGAGGGCACGAAATTCAGCGAATTATACGGCTTTTACAAGGATTTCGGATATACGGACGCGATTGAATTCAACGAGAAGCATCTCTCCTATGTGGCGGAGCTCTCCGAGGATGTGCGCCTGCTTGTAATCTGCAACGATATCGACGGGCAGAAGCATATCACCTATGACGATGAGTTCCTCGGCTGGATTGAGGCGCAGGCGAAGAAGGCGCAGGCGGACGGCAAGATGATGATTGCGATGGAGCATTATCCGGTGCTTGCAGGTCAGCCGCTTCTGGCGATAGTGCGCGACGCGCGCCAGGACGAGGCGGATAAACTGATTGAAACGCTTGCGGATAACGGGGTTCACCTGATTTTCACCGGCCACATGCATAATCAGAGCATCAACGTCGTTGAAACTGCAAAGGGCAACAAATTCTATGATGTCTGCACGGGCTCCGCAATCGGCTGCCCCGCGTTCATGAGGCTTGTCACGATTCAGGATGAAAACACGGTTGATATAAAGAGCATTCCCGTCCCCGATTTCGAGTGGGACAAGAAGGGAATGAGCGGCGAGGAGTATCTGCAGGCGCAGTTTGACCGCCTTATCACGACGCTCATCGAGCGCATGGTGACCGACCCCGAGAGGTTTATGAGAAAAATCTCCCTGAAGCCCACTCCCGCGCTCATGAAAATCTTCCCGATGATAGGCAAAAAGCTCTCGAAGCTGACTGTCGGCGGATTCGCAAGGCTTCTGCTTGTCAAAGCCGATCCGCAGATAAAGAAGGATTCCTTCGTCGAATTCGCGGTCTCGTTTGTGAGAAGCATATTCGAGGGCAACCAGCCCTATGTCGAGGGCACTCCCGGCGGAGACACCCTGCTCAGGGTTTTCAAGCGCCTGAAGCCTTTCATCAAGACTCTCAAGGGCTCGCAGGGCGAAACGCTTGATTTCTATGAGACGATGAAGCATACCGTCGGCAACTACGGCATTGACGACTATAACGCGACTATCAAACTTTCATAACCGAAAGGAGAAAATAAATGAGCAAAGAAACCTCAGCGGCTCTTCAGAAGCCGGCAAACGCACTGCCCTCGGATACGGGCAAAAACGTAACCACATTTGAATATATCTGCCTGAGCCTCGCGCGAATCGGCGGTATGTTCGGCACCACGCTCACCGGCACCCTTGCCACCGCATTCCTTCACGAATTATACTACGGCCCCGCCGGAGTTGATTCCGACCAGATTGCGAAATTCATGGCAGTCCAGACCACTCTCACGACCGTCGCCGGCATCCTCTTCGGCCTTATCGCGGGCGTCGTTGTCCAGAAGTGGAAGTCCCGCTGGGGCAGATACCGCCAGTGGTATATCATCTGCCTTATCCCGATTTTCGCGCTGACAGTCCTTTATTTCTGGGTTCCCAAGGGCTGGACGGTCCGCCAGATGACAATGCTCAGATACAGCGTCGCCGTCTGCCAGACTGTATTCAACGCATTCAACAACCTCGGCCAGAACGTGGCTCAGGTTATTTCCCCGAATCACAAAGAGAAGAAAACAGTCGCCACCATCTGGCAGCTCTCCTACTATCTCGGCTACGGCGGAGCATACCTCGGCACCTTCGTTTACGGCCTGTTCAGCGATGACAAGAACAAGATGTATATGACTCTCGCGATTGTCGCCGCCATCGTCACCGCGTTCGGCAATCTTATGTGCGGCCTCTTCTGCCATGAGAGAATCGAACTGCCCAAGAAGGAGAAGGTCAAGCTCTCGAAGCAGATGCTCACGCTCTTCAAATACAGGAACTACCGCGCCTATCAGTATATCGGCTGGGCGAATGTGCTCGCGGCTCTCGGTAAATTCTCAACCCTGCTTGCCGCGATTACGGTCGGCTCCTCGAAGAACCTGCTGCTGACTATCCCCACAGCCGCCGGCACGGTGGTCGGAAACCTTATCACTGCGAAGATTTCGAAAAAATACGAGCCCACGAAGCTGCTTAAATTCTGCGGCCCCTATTCGATGGTTTCCGCGGGAATCCTCTTCCTCATCTGCTTCGTCGAGGCGAAGATGGGCCTGCTCTTCTTCAAGGGCTGGAACAGCATTTTCTTCTATATTTTCTATTTCCTCTTCGGCGTCGGCATCGGAGTTCAGGAGCTCTCGAATTCCCACTTCAACGTCGAGTATTTCGACTATCTCGAATGGCAGACCGGCGAAAGACTCGAAGCCGTTCAGGGAATCATCCCCGGCTGGATCACCACCGGCCTCAACTATCTCAAGGATCTCGCGATTCCGTTCCTCATCGCCTGGGTCGGCTACGAATCCTCGGCGGAGGGCGACCTAGTAAAGACAATGCAGGCTCAGCCGAATTATATGAAGACCTGCCTGTGGCTGCTCGCGTTCCTGCTCTTCGGCTATGCGCTCGCGAACTTCCTCAAGGCCATTATCCTCAAGTTCTTCTACAATGTCGAGGGCGAAACCAAAGAGCAGATGTATAAAGAGCTTGAAGTCATGCGCGCAGAGCGCCGCGCCGAAAACCTTGCTCTTGCAGGCGTGAGCGCCGATGACGCTGCCGACGGCTCGGCTGAATAACGGATACTCGGGGAGGGTTAATCAATGAAATTCACCAAGAAAATTATTGCTCTGCTGCTCGCTCTGCTGACCGTTTCCGGCCTTTTCGCGTTCCATGCGGGCGCGGGCCTCGATGTTGACAACAAGCCCGCAATCATTATCGGCGGCGCAGTCAATGTCCGCGAAAATCTGGGCGAGGATTCGCAGAGAATCGGCGGCCTTACCTACGGCAAAATGGTATTTGTCACCGACACGGTCACGGCCGACGGCAAAATCTGGTATAAAATCAACTATGAGGGCGCAAACGGCTACATTCTCAGCACCTACGCCGCCCTGCTGAAGGATATCGGCATGGTGAACGCGGGCGCCGTAAATATCCGCAAGGAAGCGTCCGAATCGTCCGAGAGAATCGCCGGCCTCAGCTACGGCAAACCCGTCTGGATTATCGGCGAGGTCAAAAACGGCAGCGACACCTGGTATAAATTCCTCTACAAGGACGGCGACACCTACACCAACGCCTACATAAAATCGAACTATGTCGGCATCATGGCGCTGCCCGAGGATTTCTCGGCGAAAGCGACCTATAAAAACAATATCACCGTCTGCGCCTATTACAGAAACGTGCCCGTGGGCTATCAGGTCATAACCGGCACTAATACGCAGGTCGCGGCAGAGGGCGCGGCGGAATTCTGCGGCATTATGCCGCTCGGAAATCTCGAGGACAGCCGCCTCGTCACGCTCAGAATCTACGACCCGTCGGGCAACCTGATGATGCAGAAGGCGGTCAGCATAGAGGTTGACAATTCCTTCTTCGGCAAAATCATTGCCTTCTTCGGCTTCATCTTCAACGGCTTCAAATGGGGCAGCCAGAATGTCGAAGTGA
>JAFZOE010000369.1 GCA_017552845.1 Clostridia bacterium | reverse complement strand
CACGGAGCCCGTAGTCAGGGTTATGGTCGAGGCGGATACGGAAGAAAAATGCAGGAAATATGTTGACCTTGTGGGAAATATAATCAAGGCTAAATATGAGATATAAAAAATTCACCCGCAGATTATTCTGCGGGTGATATTGTTTTATTACGGTTTTATTTCTATAGTCGGTAGCAAATTGAACCAACCTTTGAACAGTGCGATTATCTTATCAAAGAACAATATCAACAGTTTTATCAATTATTTATGCTCTGCATATCCTGTTTGCGGGGCGCCGGGGTCGTCGCCCCCTACGATGCTCACGCATATCCTTGAAATCGCCACACCCGCCGACTTCGTCGGCACCCTCTCCGTTCTCGGAGAGGGCCACAAGAGGAATGTTTGATTATATGATGCTCCGCATATCCTTGTGCGGGCGGACAATATCCGCCCCTACGAAAATCAGTAAATCGGACCCTGTCAATCTGAGGCGCTTGCGCCGAAGAATCTCAAATGCAGACAAGCTGTCATATGGTGGCAAAAGAAACGGAGCAGCCGTCAAGCTGCTCCGCATTTTTATATTTACTTTCTGAATATATCCGCGAAACCTTTGGCGCCGAAGATATTATAGACCGTGTCATTGATGCCTTTGAGAGCCTTGTTCGTGAAGTCGGATTCGGAATCATCCTTATCCGGGCCGTAAACTCCGAAGGCGATAAGCATCTGACGATAATTCTCGATTATCTTATCATCGGCTTCCCTGTGGTTGATTACGGAATTCTCCATCTCCGATGCGGCGGCTTCATTCTGATCGAGCAAAGCCTGCTGCTCCGCGCTCAGAGTATTGCTTTCGAGCCATCTCTCGAGGTCGGGTCTGTAGCTTCTGTTGAGGCGCTTGAGGTCTCTCGATTCATTGAATCTCGGATAAATGTTATTGACGTCTTCGCTGCTTGTAATCTTACCGAGCGCAAGATCGAGAGCGAGGCGGATAGCGGTGTTGTTATATTCAAGCTCATGCTTCTGCCCGTAGAAGAGCCAAGCTCTGTCGGGGAAGAAGGTGGTTGAAATATCAACGCTCTGCTCGGGAGAGATATAGGCGGCATCATGGGATGAAAGATAGCTCTCATCGAATTTTTCGCCGGCTTTTACGAAAGAAGAATCGGGAACGGTAGAAGAAATCTGAATAATCTCATCCGAATTGGTCGTATCGGCAGTTTCAAAGAACTGGAAGAATTTATAGTCATCGCTGAAGCCGCCGAATTTGAGGCCGTAACCCGCGATGAAGAAGAAATCAACGCCGTTATTCTCATTGAGACCTGTCATCGTCTGCTGAAGGTCGCGCTGAGCTTCATAGTATTTATCGGCCGTTTTCAGAACGTATGCGAGATTATCCTTGCCCTCAAGGCGGTCCTTGCGGATTGCCTCATATCTGGTATAGGGAATCAGAGCGCAGAGCGACGGAGTCTTGATTACAAGATTCTCGACTATAGAATCGAGGATTTCATTGATTATGCTTCTGAGAGTCGCTTTCGGGAATATTCTGAGAACGACATTCACAAGATAGCCCCATTGCTCGCCGATAAGGTCGGCAACAACGCCGTTATAAAGAAGCTCGGGAGCGTTTTCGGAATACTTCTGCTCGATAAGATCGGCAAAGACATCGCTGCCGTGCCATGCGCCGACAATGCTGACTACTCTCGCAACTTTGCCCTGGCTGCCATACTGCTGAAGATATGCGCTCACGACGCTCGCGCCCATGCTCATCGGAATAAGCACGGCCTTTTCCTTGCCGGTCTGCGGAAGGACGGCGTCATTGATAAACGTATTCAGAGAATCTGCATTTTTATATGTATCGGAAAATGCGGAATAATTGAAACAATAAATGTTATCCTCGCCGATATCGCCGATGACATTCTCGCAGGGAATGGTTCTGAAGAAATTATCCCTCTGCTCTTCGGTATACTGCGAGAGCGGATAAGCCATACGCGGAGTTACGACAACGGGAGGAAGCTCGCCGTTTTCATCGACAGTATTGTATCTGAAAAGGATTTTTACGACATTGTCGACCGCTTTTCTGCTGACGAAATTATGGTCGGCAATTGCGGAAAGGATGAAGGTGCCGGCAAACGAGAGCACATTGGTCCAGAAGGCAGGCTCTTTGAGAGCGAAGCTGAAATCGTTGCAGAAAAGATTCCATTTCGCCGTAGCTCTGTCCGTTTCATTTGCGGCTATATCGGCTTTTGCATCCTCTTCGTTGGCATAGAGGTAGCTGTAGCTCTGGCCGATACCCGTAACGAAAATAATCGGATAATCGGTATCGGATGAGCCGTAGGCGGGAGTTTCCTGCTGAGCGGGCTCGGCCTCGTCGGCGCTCGTGAGAACGAAGCAGGCGGAGAAAGCCATTACGCAGCAGAGAAGCACAGCGATAATTCTTTTGTGATTCTTCATTATTATCCTCTCCGTAATTCAATATACAGTTATTATATATCAAATAAATATAAATATCAATAGATAATAATAACAGGTCTGCGTTAAACACAGACCTGTCTTGTTTATTCTTCGGCGGCGGCTTTGAGGAATCTCTCGAGCCATATACTGCCGACTTCGAGGGCGCTGTAGAGGCCCTTGCATTCCGCTTTCTTGACTATCTTATCCTTCAGCTTGATAATGGTCGGATCGGTCCTGAAAAGCTGAACGTTGACCTTGTCGGCCACCTCCTGCCCCTTAAGCTCGCGGGTGGAAGCTATCTGCATTATAGCTACATACGGCTCATCCATATAGCCGTAATAAATAGTGTTTCCGCTCCTGACGAGGGGCTTGCCTTTATACATCAATACATCTTTTGCCATATTATGCTCCTTACTTTATGCCGAGATAAGTCTTTACCATCGCCTGCAGAAGCTCGTCGCGGTCAAGGCGGCGCACCAGGCTGCGGGCGTTGTTATGGGTGGTAATATAGGTGGGATCTTCGGAAAGAATATAGCCGACTATCTGGCTGATGGAATTATAGCCCTTCTCATTGAGAGCCTCATAGACAGCCTGAAGAGTCTTTTTCATTTCGGCTTCATTTTCTTCTTTGATTGAAAATTTAATGGTTCTGTCTGTCATCGGAATCCCTCCAATCTCTTTATCTTATTATAACGCGAACAGCATAATATTACAATAGTTTTTTTGAATTTTATGCTCTGAGCGCAACGCCTATACCCGAAAGATTTGCGAGGATGGCATCGATATATTTCTGAACCTCTTCCATTTCGAGAGTTCTGTCCATAGCGACGAAATTGAAGCGGATGGTGATGCTCTTGATACCGAGACGCTCGAAGGTATCGATGACTTTTACACTCTCGAGCTCGGCGATATTCTCCTTCTTCCAGCATTCCTCAAGATCGGCGAATCTTATATCGTTGCCGAGAACGAGCGAGAGGTCATAATAAATCGACTGCATATCGCTGGATTCCTTATACTCTATCGCATCGGCGGTGAGGGCATTGAATGCATTCATATCGAATTCGACACCGACAACGCATCCGGTCTTGTCGAACTTCGTTTTATTTACGGGATGAAGGGTGCAGACTCTGCCGAATTCAACTCCGTCAAGAGAAATGACGGCTGTATTCTTGGGGTGCTGCCAGGGTTTGACGCTCTGTGCCTTGGAATATGAAGGCTTCTTCTGCTTGATAAGAGAAACCATGCAGTCAATCATCTCAAGAGCTTTGAAAT
>JAFZOE010000368.1 GCA_017552845.1 Clostridia bacterium | reverse complement strand
TTTTCATTGTAAAAATTCATAGTGCACTCCAATTCTCAGAACGTTTTCCAACACTTGTTTTTCAGAAAATCCCTGATTTCTCCGTTTCCGCCGTCCTCATAGTATTCCACCAGCATACGCTTGAATGCCGGGACATCCTCCTCGGGGATGACAATGAAGCCCTCGCCGCGGGAAATCAGAAAATGATTCGCGAATATGACTGCCGCGCGCTTGTTGCCGTCATTGAATATCTGGGATTTCATCGTATAGAGACAAAGCTCAACCGCCTTATCTGCCGGCCCGCCTTCACCGTGAACCACCGAGTCAATATATTCTTTTACCGAAGGCTCATCGGGAATCGGCGGGATGTAGCCCGTTCCGCCGATGGTTACGGGAACGCCCCTGATTTTTCCGCCGTCTCTGTAAAACCCTTCGTTCACCAGTTTCGCAATATGGCAGAGAATGCCGTAACTGCTTTCGCACTGAATCACGTCGGTATCGAGAATGAATTCCCAGGCATGTTTGAGATTCAGTATTTTCTGAACATCGGAGGCGGTGACTCCGTTCACCTGACCGTTTTCTATTATCTCCTCCGTCTGCGGAAAAGACGTTGCGACGCCTTCCAGCACCGCCTGCGACTAGATATTTGATTTAAGATTTGCTCTTGCAAAGTCAAGATTCAGAAACACTCTTTCCGAAAGCTCTCCCGAAGAATAGCCGAGATCTGCCAGTTCCTTATCAACCCTGCGTATATTTTTGCGCAGTTCCCTGGCTTCACGGTTGCTGCGCAGCAGAAGCTGATGCAGCTCATCCGAATAAACATCCACATAGGTTGACGTTACCCTGCTCCCGACTCTTTTTCTTACATACAGATACTTTTTGCCGCTGACCTCTTTGATTTCGGGGGTTCCGTCATAGGCGATAAGCTTCAGCCTCGCCTGCGAATCCGCTTTTTCCCTGAGCAGCTCCTGTATCCTTTCGAAGTTCGTATCCATTGCTTCACCTCTTTTAGGGAACATTTATGCCGATATTATACACAAATGTTCCCTAAATTGCAACAGATATTTCAAAATTACTTATATAACAGGCTGTTTATTCTATCTCCGCTCCCCGTCTCTTGTATGCATGATTCTCTCCCCTTATGAATAGTAATCGGTAAGTTTCTGCGCGATTTCGAGCGCGTCGCGCCTTTCGGCGTAAAGAATTCTCAGCTCGCCCTTTATGGCGGACGCCTTTCTCGAAGCGGGCGGCAGGGTTTCAAGCTTCCGCCTGCGCTCCGCGATTCTCCCCGTTAAAATATGCGCCGCGGCGGTGTATCCGGCGGCAAGCTCCTCAAGACTTCTCTTCATTAAAATCCACTCCTTATTCAATAAACTTCACTCAGTTCAGCCTGCCGAGCAGCGCCTCGTAAGAAACGCCGAAAACTCCGCAGATGCTGCGTATTTCGCCCGCGTCGGGGCTCGCTTTTCCCTCCTCCATTTTTTTCATTCTCTCCTTCCCGATGCCGAGCGCGTCCGCCGCCTTTTCGCGCGTGAGCGCCCTGCCGGCCCTGAGATTTCTGAGCCGCGCGCCGACCTTGAGCGGCGTCTGCTTTTTCGCCGCGAGGACGGAGAAGGAATTGTCGAGGCAGATTTCGAAATCGGGCTTGGTGACCGTATCCGTCACATACATATACAGATAGGCCAGCGCCTTCTTCAGCTTGCGCTCGGCGCGCAGTCTGGTCTCGCGCACCGACGAGGGAGCGAGCGAGAGTTCCTTCGCGATTTCGGAGACGCTTTTATCCTCGAAATAGCGCGCGTAGATGACCCTGCGCTCGTTATCGGTAAGCTCGCGCTCAATCGCGGTGTCGAGCAGGGATGCCATATCCGTCTCGCGCTTGCGCCAGGCATATTCGACCGGCGTTTCGCAGGCGACACAGCACCGCCCGCAGCAGGC
>JAFZOE010000367.1 GCA_017552845.1 Clostridia bacterium | reverse complement strand
GCTCGTCCCGATTCAATACTAGACGGCGTTTCTGTCAATCATGCCAGAATGAATGCAGGCGCTTTTCTCGCGCGCGAGCATCCTGTTGATGCCGATATAGTTATCGGCGTTCCCGATTCCGGTCTTGATGCCGCTCTCGGCTATTCCAAGGAGAGCGGAATTCCATACGGTGTCGGTTTTATTAAGAATAAATACACGGGCAGAAGTTTCATCCAACCCTCACAGCAGATGAGAGAAAACACCGTAAAGCTTAAGCTTAACGCCATCAGGGAGAATGTAAAAGACAAGCGGGTTATAATGGTTGACGATTCCATTGTCCGCGGCACAACCTGCGCCGGAATTATCCGCCTGCTCCGCAATGCCGGAGCAAAGGAAGTGCATCTTCGTATTTCTTCCCCGCCGTTCATGCATCCATGCTACTTCGGCACTGATATCGACAGCGAAGAAAATCTTATTGCCTGCAAATTTGATTCTGTCGAAGAAATTGCAAAGATCATCGGAGCAGATTCTCTCGGTTACCTCTCAGTTGATGCGATTCATAAAATAGCAGACGGAGCAGACGTCTGTTTCTGCGACGGATGCTTCACCGGTTGCTATCCCGTTCCTGTCCCCCGCGAACCCGCCAAAAACAAATTCGACCGGAAAATGGGATATTTTTCCGAATACTATCAAGTGTTGGATTGAACCAGCGATATTACACCTAGATTTATATCACCAAAATTAATATTTTATAATACCAACTAACTACACAATCACAAAAGCCCGTATCGTATGATACGGGCTTTTTTGTTGATAAAATTACTGAGCTGCAGGGACTTCAAAGGTTGCAGGTTCGGCGCCTGCTACTGCTTCGAAGGTATAAACAACTGTCTTGTCGGCGAATTCAAATGTTCCGGTATTGTCGCCTGTGCTGAATTTAGCGTTGGTAATATCATCGGGTGAACCGAAATGGAAAACAGCATCATAGCCGTTCTGCTCGCAGGTGAAGGGAGTTCCTCCTGTGCCGTCGGCTCTTTCGGTGCGGCCGTTTGCCTCATCGTCAAAAATGAAATATGTGTCAATCTTGCCGTCTACGCTTGCGGACCAGACGCCCTTTGTGAATAGTTTGTCGGGAGTTACATCTTCATCCTCGGCGGCCGCGTAATCAATGCTGAGAGTCGCTTCGGAAGCGGCGTCGCCTGTAAATGCGCTCTCTGAGCAGAGGATGTAGATATACTTACCTTCTTCAATCTTGAGAGTGCCGTCGCCTTCGAGAGCGGGCTCCTGTGCCTGAGCAAGATATCTTGCTCCGTCGGCAAATTTTTCATCAAGAACGAATACTTTCCAGGTGGTGCTGTCGTCGCTCTTAGTGAAAGAGTAGGTTTCGGTAGCGTCGCAGATAAGTTCGGTAACACCGGCATTGTCAAAGCTTTCTTTTGCTGTGATAACTACAGGCTCGCTGTTGATAATCATGCGGCGCTCGGTTTCTGTATTTTCGGATGCATTAGCTTCGCCGATGTATTTAAGAGTTTCGGTTACTCCGCGATCATCCCAGGCAACAGTGCAGTTATCATCATCGCTGAAGATAACGTTTGCTGTTGTGTTATCATCGGCGGCGCCCATATGGAAAACATAATCGTTGCCCTGGATTTCATAGTCAAAT
>JAFZOE010000366.1 GCA_017552845.1 Clostridia bacterium | reverse complement strand
ATTCGGTCGAGACCTGCGGAGCTGAGGTCCAGAAGGGCAACGCCCCCGAGGAGAGAAAGCTTCAGCGTCTCTTTAGAAATCACGATGCCTGCCGCATGATAAAGCGCTGCAACGACTTCGGCGCGGGCGGCGTATCGGTTGCAATCGGCGAACTTGCGGACGGTCTTGAAATCGACCTGAACGCTGTTCCCAAAAAGTATGACGGTCTCGACGGCACCGAGCTTGCAATCAGCGAATCGCAGGAGAGAATGGCCGTCGTTATCGAAAAAGAGAATATCGATGCCTTCCTCGCCCTCGCTCAGAGCGAAAACCTCAACGCAACCGTAGTTGCCGAGGTCAAAGCGGAGCCGAGGCTCGTCATGAAATGGAACGGCAAGACGATAGTCGATATCAGCCGCGAATTTCTCAATTCAAACGGCGCAGAGAAGCATATCGAAATCGAGGCCGCGGGCATTAAATCCTTTGATAAAGAGTATTCGGGCGGCTTTGCCGAGTATTACAAGAAGCTCGCGGGCGATCTGAATATCTGCTCGAAGCGCGGTCTGAGCGAAAGATTCGACTCGACCATCGGCGCGGGCACTGTCCTCATGCCCTTCGGCGGCAAATATCAGCGCACTCCGATTCAGGCAATGGTTCAGAAGATTTCGGTCGAGAAGAAGCATACCGACGACTGCTCGGTAATGAGCTGGGGCTATAACCCGTTCATTACGGAAAAGAGCCCGTATCACGGCGCATATCTTGCTGTCATCGAATCAGTTGCGAAAGTTATTGCGACCGGCGCATCCTTCGAGGATATGTATCTCACCTTCCAGGAATACTTTGCGAGACCCGGCAGGGATTCAAAGCGCTGGGGTCAGCCCCTCTCCGCCCTGCTCGGCGCATTCAGGGCTCAGCTCGAGCTCGGCATCGGCTCAATCGGCGGCAAGGATTCAATGAGCGGCTCGTTTGAAAAGCTCGATGTTCCGCCCACTCTCGTTTCATTTGCGGTCACGACCGATAAGATAAAGAATATTATTTCCCCCGAATTCAAGAGCGCGGGCAATAAAGTCATCTTCCTTAAACCTGATTATGACGAGAACGGTCTGCCCGTCACCGCTTCGCTTCTCAAAGTGTTTGAAACGGTTACATCCCTTGTCCGCTCGGGCAAAGCCGTATCGGCCTACACTCCCGGCGAGGGCGGAATTGCGGAAGCCATCCTCAAGATGTGTATGGGCAACGGCCTCGGCTTTGAATTCTCCGGAGCTCTCTCCGAGAAGGATATATTCGCCTATAATTACGGCGCGTTCATTCTCGAAGTCACCGACGCGGCGGATTTCACCGTCATAGGCGAAGTTACGGATAAGTGTGAAATCGCTTACGGCGAAGCTTGTGTCAATCTCGCGGAGCTCTGCGATATATATGAAAACAAGCTCGAGAGCGTATTCAGCTGCAACATAAAGAACAACACCACACCCGTCAAGAATTTCTCTTACGAATGCGGTGAAAGAAGAAGCGCGGCAATCAGGACCGCGAAGCCGAAGGTTCTTATCCCCGCCTTCCCGGGCACTAACTGCGAATTCGATTCGGCGAAAGCGATGCGCGACGCGGGAGCGGAACCCGAGATTATGGTTATCAATAACCTCTCATCCGACGGCATACGCAGAAGCGTTGAAAAATTTGCGAATGCGCT
>JAFZOE010000365.1 GCA_017552845.1 Clostridia bacterium | reverse complement strand
CCGTTCTCAGATATAACGGAATTGAAAAACAGATGAGCGGCGGAGAAAAAGAAACCACCAATAACCGCATGGAACTGACCGCAGTCATCAGAGCGGTTCAGGCCTTAAAAGAACCTTATGAAATAACGATAACCACCGATTCTTCCTATGTAAGCAAAGCGTTTCTTGAAGGCTGGATATGGAACTGGTTAAAAAACGGGTGGAAGAAGGCGGATAAGAAACCGGTTCTGAATGATGAATTATGGCAGGAGCTCCTAAAAGCACTTGAACCTCACAAATACACATTTATCTGGGTAAAAGGACATGCCGGACATCCGGAAAATGAAATCTGTGACTCTCTTGCAGTCAGGGAAACTGAAAAACACTCATCAAGTGAGGATTAACATGAAAAAGATTATTTCAGTTGTGTTGATATTGATAATTACACTGTCATTAACCCTTCCCGCTTTTGCCGATACCGGATGCAATTGCGGTATCAATCCGGTCGTTTATGTTCACGGATTCGGTTCATACAGTTTATATGAATATTCTGAAAACGGGGATACAACTCAGGTCTTTCCTCCAAACGGTCCGTCAATTATCAAGAGCGTTCCCACAATATGCGATCTGCTTGTCAATCTAACTGTAACTAAAAATCACAAGCGAAGCGCTGATGAATTTATAAAAGTTCTTGACAATTTAATGGGAAGGCTCGCCTGCGATAAAAACGGAAATTCGCTTTATAATGTGAGCATAGAACACAGAGAACTTCCGACGGAAGACAGGCATAAAATCACCGATTATTCATACGATACTCAGGCTGATGATTTCAATGATAAAGCGCAGTATTCATATTATTATGATTTCAGGCTCGATCCGGTTGAAAACGCTGAAGGATTGAATGATTATATTCAATTTGTAAAGAAGCTTACAAATCATAATAAAGTATCGCTTGTATGCCACAGCCAGGGAAATACAGTTGTTTTATCATATCTCGCAAAATATAAGAATAAGGATGTAACAAAAGTCCTGTTTCTCTCCCCCGCTTATCAAGGCCTCTCTCTTATCGGAGAATTATTCAACTCCGACCTGAATATCAGAGGCAAAGCTGACGATCTTGAGCTTTATTTCAAGGGAATTCTCGGTTTTTCGCCTTCAAGAGCAATTATCGGATCAATGATTTCGCTTCTAAACGATTCAGGCGTTTTGCCCTACGTTACAAGAATTCTGCAGGATATGCTCGATGAAGAATTCAGATACATTCTCGATACCGAACTGCTGAAAGTATTCGGAACCATGCCTGCTATATGGTCCTTCTGTCCCGATGAATACTATGAATCCGGCAAGAAGAATATGTTCGGCAACAGCAAGGAATATGCAGGACTCATCAAGAAAATTGACTATTATCATTACAATATTCAGCAAAGGCTGCCGCAGATACTGGCGGAATGCAAAGCAAAAGGAATGTCATTTACTATAACCTGTGGTTATGACGTTTCAACAATCCCGATTTCCGACGATCCCCAGGGGCAGACAGATATGCTGATTGATACTCAATATATGTCGATTGGCGCAACATGCGCTCCGGCCGGAGAGCAATTCAAAGAAGGTTATAAGCAAAAAAGATACCCGAACAAAAATTATATTTCTCCCGACAGAAAGATAGACGCATCAACCTGCCTTTATCCCGACAGAACATGGTTTATAAAAGGGCAACTCCACGATGATTTTTATGATGCTTATACTGAATTCTTAACCTCACTTCTTTTGTTTAAAGGTCAGCCTACAATATATAATATGACAGATTATGCACAATTCATGACCTATGACCGCAGGATGAATCTGGTTCCGGTCATAGCCGAAAAGAAAAAAGATGCAAAGATTACAAGTATCTCCATTTCTGATTCGGTCTTTGAATACCTTATTCCTGATAAATTTAAAATCTCTATCAATTAAGAATAACGGAGTATATTATGAAGAATTTACCTGAAAATTTCGGCTGCAATGTATTCGGCGATAAAGCAATGAAAGAAATGCTCCCCGAAAGCGTTTATCTCAAAGTAAGGGAAGCGATTGATGAAGGACATCGTCTTGATCTTGAAACAGCCGATGTCGTTGCCGATGCGATGAAAGACTGGGCTATCGAAAAAGGCGCCACCCATTTTACTCACTGGTTCCAGCCTATGACCGGTGTTACAGCTGAAAAGCACGACAGCTTTATTTCAGTCGGCGAAAATGAAAAAGTTATAATGAATTTTACCGGCAAAGAGCTTTTCAAGGGTGAGCCGGATGCTTCTTCGTTCCCTTCCGACGGTCTTCGCGCTACATTTGAAGCAAGAGGATATACTGCATGGGATCCTACTTCTCCCGCATTTATCAAAGAAGGGGTTCTCTGCATTCCCACTGCCTTTATGTCTTATTCAGGAGAGGCCCTCGATCAGAAAACTCCCCTGCTCCGTTCCATGCAGGCAATAAACAGGCAGGCCAGAAGAATAATGAAGCTGTTCGGAAATGAATCGAACGGCGTAAAAACAAATGTCGGCTCCGAGCCGGAATATTTCATTATTGATAAAGCCGAT
>JAFZOE010000364.1 GCA_017552845.1 Clostridia bacterium | reverse complement strand
TGCTTCATGGATACTACTGACATTGATTTTTCCTCCTTAGTTAATTTTGTATCTTATGTCAGACACAACCGCCGCAGGCCCTGATACTGCAACGAGGCTGTCAACCCCGCACCGGCAGTAAAAATAGCCCTGCGTGTGAATTGCCGCTATAGTATATCACACGCAGAGCATAATTGCAAGTAAAATATTTAATTATATAATATAATTTTTACTCAGGTTTTTGCAGGCTGGTTCTTCTTATACCATTCAACAACTTTTGCTATTGCACTTGCAATCTTGGGAATGGTGGTGGTGATGAAGTTGAGAATGCCGCTCAGAATCTTCTGCCACTGCTTGGGTTCCTTGGTCGGCTTGATGGTGATGGTCTTGGTGGTATTCTGGTCAACTTCTTTATAACCTGATGCGCCTTCGAAACGCTGCTTGCTGTAGTAAACCTTGACTGTGTAGGAAACGCCTTCCTTATCGGGATGAACAGTTGCTTTATACTGGCCCTTATCGCTGTCGTTAAGGGTGAAAGCGCCGCTCTTCTCAGTGGAACCGTTGTTGACAAGCTCAAACTTTACGGGAACGAGCTGGGTATCGCCCCACTGCGGATCGCCGGTCTTGCGGGTATCTGAATAAGCAAAGAGGGTAAGGTCTTTTTCGGCATAAATCTCATCGGCCTTCTCGAATTCGGGAGTCTTGAGACTGCCTGCGGAAGCGGTATACTTCGCTGCATTATTGACTACAACATTTTTGGCTGCGCTGGCAACGCCGGCTTCCTGACCTTCATTGCCCTTGAATCTCTGCTTGACAAAAATGGTTGAACCTGCGGTGAGACCTGTGAATACGTTGGAATCCTGATATTTGGCACCGTTATCTTTTGAATACTCATAGCCCTCTACGGGAACTACGGTAACGGAATTCTGAGTAACATCGGAAATTTCAACCGCCTTGACGGTGGTCGGACCGGCCTTCATGGTCTTGATCTGAATCTTGGCTGTTGCGCTTGCATTGGAATCAGCGGTAGCTTTGATTCTGGCATAAACATCATACCAGGTATCCTCTTTGAGGCTGCCGAATTCATTGGAATCCTGCCATGCAGTAACTTCCGCGCCCTGTGCTACACAGGCATATTCGGCGCCATTGATGGAAGAAACCTTGATGGAATTCTTGGTAGCTTCAAGCTTGGAAAGACCTGTGGGAGCCGCGGGTGTCTTTTTAATAACAACCGTGCAATCGGCAGTGATGTCTTCTGCGCCGTCTTTCTTGGAAACCACAGTGATGGTGTAGGTACCTTCTGTGAGCTTCTGAACTGTGAGCTTGTCGCCTTCAAGGAAGAGCTTATACTTGGAAGAGTCAACAGTCTCTGTGCCCTTCTTGATGACGGTGGCATCCTTATTGACCGCATAGCCTTCTTCAAGCTCCGAAACTGTGATGACAACGGCATTGTCTTCATCAGGCTCGCCTGCGGTTGCCTTCAGCGCCGAAGCGTTGACTGCAAGTCCCGAAACGAGCATAAGCATCGCGAGAAGAGTCGCAATAAGTCTCTTTGTGATTTTCATAAATATCCTCCGTTTTATTGCCCTTTTTAAGGGCGAGATTTTCCCTGATTTGGGATGATACATAGTGAATTATATCATAAATAAAGCAAAAATGGAATAGCAAAATATTAAAAAATGTTAATTTTACATATTTATTCCGATAAATTCGATTAATGAGCCGATTATCACACCCGAAATGAAGAGTGTGAATACAATTGCGAGGTTTTCTTTTAAGTGATGCTTATTGGTGCGGAAAAGAACCAGAATTCCTATGCCGCTGCCTGTCAGCAGGCCCGCAATCATAGCTCCGGCCTTGATTATTCCCGAGAGATAGAGCTCGGTAATGACAACTGAAGCGGCACAGTTGGGAATCAGACCGACCAGCGCCGAAATCGCGCATCCGGCTACGGGAACATCGACAAAAATCTTTGATAATCTCTCCTCGCCGAGGAAATGAATCGCCGTACCGAGTAAAAGAGTCGCGATGAAGATAAAGAGAGTAATCTGCAGCGTATGCTTTATCGCGGATTTAAAGATTCCGTCCTCGTCGCAGTGGCAGTGCTCGTCCTCGCAAAGGCAGTGAATATCGAGCTCCTGCTTATCTTTATGAGCCATTCTGATAATAATATCAATTCCGATGCCGATTATAATCGCCACGACCGCCTTTATCGCGAGAATTTCAATTATTATTGAAGGGGCTACTCTCTCGGATATACATATCGGGAGCATCTCATCGGAGGTCGAGAGAAAAACAGCGATGAGTGTGCCGGCGGTGATAATTCTGCCCGAATAGAGCGATGCCGCAGATGCGGAGAAACCGCACTGGGGAATTATGCCGAGAATTCCGCCGATGACGGGTCCGAATTTCCCTGCTCGTCCGATTGCCGCTTTGCTCTTATCACTGGTCTTATGCTCTATGAATTCCATGAGCAGATATGTTGCAAAAAGAAACGGTATCAGCTTCGCCGTATCAATCAGCGAATCCTTGAGAATATCAAGAATATCAGTCAATTTTCCTCTCTCCTTCCTTTTCAGTTTCAAAGCGGGCAAGCTCAGCGCTTACCCGCATGATTTATGTTTCGCTTAATGTAACTGCCCGCAATTATTTGCTTGCAGCGTCAACGATTGCCGCGAATTTGTCAGCCTTGAGCGATGCGCCGCCGATAAGGCCGCCGTCAACGTCATACTGAGCGAGAAGTTCAGCCGCATTGGCATCGTTCATTGATCCGCCATACTGGATGATGAATCTGTCGGCCTCGTCCTTATTGTAGAGACGGGCGATGAGATCGCGGATAATCTTGCAGACTTCGTTTGCCTGCTCGGGAGTGGCGGTTTCGCCGGTGCCGATAGCCCATACGGGCTCATAAGCGATGATGATATTCTTGAGCTCTTCGGCTTTGACGCCTGCGAGAGCGATTTCGGTCTGAGCGCATACGACCTCGGCGGTGATACCGAGCTTTCTCTCGGAGAGAACTTCACCAACACAGAGGATGATGGTGAGACCTGCGTCAAGAGCTGCACGAACACGGTTGCGAACCGTAACATCTGTTTCACCGAAATACTGTCTTCTCTCGGAGTGGCCGATGATGACATAGGGAACGCCCGCTTCCTTGAGCATATTTGCGGATACTTCGCCTGTAAAAGCGCCTTTTTCCGCCCAGTGAACGTTCTCGGCACCGATTTTGATGTTTGAACCCTCGGCCGCTTCAAGAGCAGCATAGAGGTCGATATAGGGAACACAGAGAACTACGTCGCAGTCTGCATTTGCAACGAGCGGCTTCATCTCGGCGATGAGAGCCCTGGTCTCTGAAGGAGTGTTGTTCATTTTCCAGTTACCTGCGATAACGGGTCTGCGAAGTGATTTATCCATAGTTATATCTCCTTAAAATGAATTGATTTTCAATTATTTGTCGTCAACTGCCGCGATGCCGGGAAGCTCTTTACCCTCAAGGAATTCAAGGGAAGCGCCGCCGCCGGTGGAAATATGAGTCATCTTGTCGCCGAAGCCGAGTGAATTGACTGCCGCAGCCGAGTCGCCGCCGCCGATGATGGTAACAGCGTCTGTCTCTGCAAGAGCCTTCGCAACAGCGAGAGTGCCCTTATTGAGAACGGGATTCTCAAATACGCCCATGGGGCCGTTCCAGACGACTGTCTTGGCGTGTTTAACTTCGAGAGCGAAATTCTCTGCACTGACGGGGCCGATGTCGAGGCCTTCCATATCCGCGGGAATCTCTCTTGAATCAACAACTCTGGTCTCGATCGGAGCATCGATGGGATCGGGGAAGCCGGGGCCGATAACGGTATCTATCGGAAGAAGGATACGAACACCCTTCTCTTCGGCTTTCTTGAGCATTTCCTTGCAGTATTCAATCTTGGAATCATCACAGATTGAAATGCCGATTTCATAACCCTTGGCCTTGATGAAGGTGTATGCCATGCCGCCGCCGATGATGAGGGTGTCGGCTTTATTGAGAAGATTATCGATAACGTTGAGCTTGTCCGCTACCTTTGCGCCGCCGAGGATGGTGACAAAAGGTCTTACCGGATTCTCAACAGCGTTGCCGAGATACTGGAGCTCTTTGCCCATGAGGTAACCGACCGCGCTCTCTTCGACAAATTCGGTAACGCCGACTGTGGAGCTGTGAGCTCTGTGAGCCGAACCGAAAGCATCATTTACATATATATCGCAGAGGCTTGCGAGATCCTTTGAGAACTCCTCGCCGTTTTTGGTCTCTTCTGCACGGAATCTGGTGTTTTCAAGAAGGACTACGTCGCCGTCGTTCATTGCTGCAACAGCCGCTCTGGCATTGTCGCCGACTACGGTATCGTCAGCAGCGAAAACTACCTCTTTGCCGAGTTTCTCGCTCAGGCGCTTCGCAACTGGAGCGAGGGAGAATTTAGCTTCGGGACCGTTTTTGGGCTTTCCGAGATGGGAGCAGAGGATAACCTTTGCGCCGTCATTTATAAGCTTTTGAATAGTGGGAAGCGCGCCGTTGATTCTGTTATCATCGGTGATAACGCCGTCTTTGAGGGGAACGTTGAAATCGCAGCGGACAAGAACTCTTTTGCCCTTTGCGTTGATATCGTCAACGGTCTTTTTGTTGAGTGTGCTCATTCGTTTACATCCTTTCACACTTAAATTATTTCTTATTTTGCCTGTAATATTATATTATAATTCCGCATTATAATCAAGAAATATTTCATCGGCAAAATAAACGAATATATTTTATTAAGGGTTATTTTTTTATCTTGACTTAACAATACAAATTGGGTATAATATGCAACGATATATTCGTCTTCGTAGCTCAGCAGGATAGAGCGTCCGCCTCCTAAGCGGAAGGCCGTGGGTTCGAATCCCGCCGAGGACGCCAAAGAAAAAGGCTTGCACTGCAAGCCTTTTTTGTTATTTATTAAACATTTCACTGCGAATGCCTCATGATTTC